>JAKFVZ010000743.1 GCA_021732965.1 Reyranella sp. | reverse complement strand
GATGCTGATCCGGTATGCCGCCGATCTGGGACTGCCGCCGACCTTCGTGGCCAACCTGATGGCGCGTCCGGTCGAGGAGTATCAGTACCTCGAGACGATCGGGGAGTTCCTGGAGCTCAACCTCTGCCCGATCGGACTCGAGCGGCCCTCGCTTCCGATGTCCCATCAGGCCGCGAACGTCTGCAACAACTCGCTGCCTGCGCCGGCACCGGTGTCGTCGATGATCGTCGGGCCGATCGCCAGCCCGCAGGTTCGCCAGTACATGCTGGAGCGCGTCCAGGACGGACTGAATGCCGCCAAGGCCAGGGGACGGCTCGCCGATCAACTCGCCACCTGGTCGGTCATGCGGACCCGCGAAGAGGTCGACAAGCTCTATGACGATCTGCGCGCGGCCGGCGTTGCGCTGCCCGAGATCCTCGGGCCGACCTTCGAAGTGGCCGTCAATCAGGGTGGGCGCTATCGCGCCGCCTGCTACGTCAGCCTGTCGCCGACGGATCCCGAGCGATACGACGTCGTCCTGCAGGGCCCCCGCAGCCTCGCCGACGCGACGCGCCTGCCGCCTGCCAATGCGCGCCGCATGTTCCTGTACGATCGCCGCGATGTCGCCAACCAGCGCCCGACCTCGATCGATCGCGATCTCTTCAGCCTGGAGCCGCGCGATGCCGAGGACCAGCAGGCGCCGCCGCTCAGTTCCGGACGCGTGCCCGGCCGCAAGGACGTCGCCCGGCCGTGACATGACCGGCCGGCGTGCGGCGGCGCGTCAGCGCCCGCCGACCACCCACCCGGTCTCCTTCGCGAAGGCTTCGAAGAACTCCGTCTCATAGGCCTGTTCGGGTGTCTCGCGCACGAGGCTGTCAATCCGTTCGGCGTCACGGCCGACCAGGATGCGCCAGCGCTCGTTGCGCACGCCGTCGAGGATGATCGTCGCGGCCTGGGCCGCCGTCGTCGGCGCCTCATCGAGGAATCGCCGGGCTCGCTCGACCATAATGTTGCGCACGTCGTCGTCCGAGAGCTTCGTGGCGTCGATGCCCATCGAGGAAATGCGGGCGCGCGCGAGGCCGATCTCGTGTGGCGTGATCTCGTCGCTCTGGTTGCCGCTCTGCAGCTTGCGCGAGTTGGCGATGATCGAGGTGCCGATATGGCCCGGCATCACGACCGAGCATTTGATGTGCGGGGCATTGATGCGCAGGTCGGTGACCAGTGCCTCGGTGAACCCCTTCACCGCGAACTTGGCGGCGGCATAGGCGGTCTGCGGGATGTTGGGTGCGATATAGGCCCAGAAGCCGTTCACGCTCGACGTGTTGACGATGTGGCCGGCATCGGCGCGGCGCATCATCGGCATGAAGGCGCGCGTGCAGAGATAGACGCCACCCCAGCAGATGTTGAACGTGCGCTCCCATTCGTCGCGCTCGTTGACCAGGAAGCTGCCGCCGCCGCCGATGCCGGCATTGTTGAACAGGAGGTGGATGCGGTCGGTTTCGTGCTGCTCGGCGACCTGGTCGCGGAAGCGCACGACCTGCGGCTCGTCGGCCACGTCGGCGATATGCGTGGTGATGCGCTGGCCCTGTTGCAGGCCGGCCGCCTCGCAGAGCCGCCTGGTTTCGGCCATGGCGCCGCCCGACACGTCACCCAGCGCGATATTGCAGCCCTCGGCCGCAAGCTGCCGTGCAAGCTCACGACCCATGCCCGTCCCGCCGCCGGTGATGACAGCGATCCTGCCCGCGAAATCCTTCATGTCGTTTCCTCTGCTTTTTGTTGTCGTCTAAGCCGGGCGGAAGCGTTTCAGCACCAGGAAGCCCAGCAGGATGAAGCCCAGCAGCACGATGCCCTGCACCACAGCGAAAGGCGGCTCGGAGCCGGTTGGCGCGAACCTGTTCAGGAAGCCGATCTTCTGGAACGACTGCACGACCAGAACGAAGACATTGAGATAGAAGGCGAACAGGGCGCTTGCGATATAGATCCACCGAGAGGCACCGTGGAGCCGGCCGACATAAAGCGCGACCAGTGCGATCGCGAGGGCGACTGACGACACGATTCCGACACCGATCGCGGGGGTGAACGCGGTGATCGGGAACAGGAAGCCGGTGACGGTGGTCAATATGGTGGAGAGCAGGAACACCGAGTTCCATGCATCCAGCCGGCGTCCCTCCAGCATGCGTGCACAGGCGACGGCCCCGGCGACAATGGCGATCAGGCTTATGACGACGTGCACGACCGTGAAGGTCGCGATGGACATTCCGAGAGTCATACCTGTCTCCTGGGCTTTGCGACGGCACGGCGCGGAACTCGACCTCGGGGCGAATCCGGTCACCACTTTAGCGCAACGGAACGCAAGCGACACGTCAGCATGCCGCCACATTCACCCCATAGCCACGCGGCGGAGCGACCGAGGAGGAGCCCGTGCCCGTTTCGATCACCCGCCGCACACTGCTGGCTGCGCCGCTACTGTCCCTACCGGCTTTTGCCGATGACGCTCAGTCGGCGCTTCGCGACCTCGAGAGGCGCAATGGCGGCCGTCTCGGCGTGGCCCTACTCGACACGGCGACCGGTCGGCGGTCCGTCCATCGCGGCGACGAGCGCTTCCCGATGTGCAGCACCTTCAAGTTCCTGGCCGCTGCCTTGATGCTGGCTCGCGTGGATCGCGGCGAAGAAAAGCTCGATCGCCGCGTCTTCTTCGCCGACAGCGATCTCGTGCCTTACTCGCCCGCGACCAAGGACCATGTGGGAGCGGGTGGCATGACGGTGGATGCGATCTGCGCGGCTGCCGTAACTCTCAGCGACAACACGGCGGGCAACCTGATGCTTGCGAGCTTCGGCGGCCCGGCGGGGCTGACCGCCTTCGTGCGCGGACTGGGTGATCCGGTGACGCGGCTCGACCGGATCGAGACCGAACTGAACGAAGGCACGCCAGGCGATCCGCGAGACACGACTTCGCCGCTGGCCATGCTCGGCTCGATGCAGAAGCTCGTTGCGGGCGATGTCCTGTCGGCGGCGTCGCGCGATCGGTTGATCGGGTGGCTGGTCGCGAGCAAGACGGGTGATAGGCGGCTGAGGGCCGGCGTGCCGGCCGGTTGGCGGGTGGGCGACAAGACCGGTACCGGCGGTCACGGCAGCGCCAACGATATCGCCGTCGCCTGGCCACCGGGCCGTGCGCCGGTCTTCATCACGGCCTACTACACGGGCTCCACGATTTCCGATGAGGCGCGCAGCGCGGTGATCGCCGAAGCCGGCCGCATCGCTACGGCCGCCATTGGCTGATCGGAGTCCGATCAGGCCGGGAGCTTCGGCGCGCTCGGGTGCTTGGGCAGGAAGGCCGTGAGCAGGCCGAGCAGCAGCAGGAACGGCGTCACCTTGTAGACGGCCTCGATGCCGGCATGGTCGGCGATCTCGCCCAGCGCGGCGGCGCCGAGGCCACCCAGGCCGAACGACACACCGAAGAACATGCCGGCCACCAGGCCGACCCGGCCGGGCAGCAGTTCCTGCGCATAGACCAGGATCGCGGAGAAGGCCGAGGCCATGATGATCGCCACCGTGACCGCCAGGATCCCGGTCCAGAACAGGTTGGCGTGGGGCAGCATCAACGCGAAGGGCAGGGCGCCCAGGATCGAGAACCACATCACGGGGATGCGACCGAGCCTGTCGCCGACGACCCCGCCCAGGATCGTGCCGACCACGATGCCGACCAGGAAAGCGAACAGGAAGAGCTGCGCGGTCTGCACCTCCACGCCGAACTTCTGGATCAGGTAGAAGGTGAAGTAGGAGCCGAGGCTGGCGCTGTAGACGTTCTTGGAGAAGAGCAGCGCCACCAGGATCGCCACGGCAATGCCGACGCGGCCCTTCGACAAGGTGACGTGCCCTGCCGCCGCGGCGGCCTTGCGCGCTCCCGGCTTCTGGCCGGTGCGGTTGGCTTTGTACCAGTGACCGATCTGGAACAGCACGATCATCGCGACCAGGGCGGCCGCCGAGAACCAGACGATGCTCTGCTGTCCGGCCGGCACGACGATGAAGGCCGCGAGCAGCGGACCGGCGGCGGAGCCCATGTTGCCGCCGACCTGGAACAGCGACTGGGCGAGACCGTAGCGGCCGCCGGCCGCCATGCGCGCGACGCGCGAGGCCTCGGGATGGAACACCGAGGAGCCCATGCCGATGAGTGCCGCGGCGAGCAGGATCAGCGGGTATGAATTCGCCTGCGACATCAGCAGGAGGCCGACCAGGGTAAAGCCCATGCCGACCATCAGGGAATAGGGCTGGGGCTTCTTGTCGGTGTACATGCCGACCACCGGCTGAAGCATCGACGCGGTACACTGGAAGGCCAGCGTGATGAAGCCGATCTGACCGAATGACAGTTCGTATGAATCCTTGAGGATCGGATACAGGGCCGGCACCAGCGACTGCATCATGTCGTTGAGCAGGTGGCAGAAGCTCAGGGAGAGAATGACGGCGAAGGTCGTGTTGTTGGCGGAGGCCGAAGGAGCCGGAGCCGCGGGGGCAGAGACGGGCGCGGCGCCGGCTGCCATCGTATTGTCGGTCATGCCGCCACTTTAAGCGGCGACCATCGCGGTCGCCAGCACCGGCGCGGCAACCCAGCCTTGCGGTGGTGACGGTCACAACGGATTTGAACCTTCGGCGGGGCGTTGCGTTGCACCGCCTGTGCAGACCGACGTTCCCGCCCGTCTCGACCGCCTGCCGTGGAGCCGTTTTCATCGGCTGGTCGTCGTCGCTCTGGGCATCACCTGGATCCTCGACGGGCTGGAGGTCACGCTGGCGGGCTCGGTGGCGGCTGCGCTGCAGACCAGCCCGCGCCTGCAGCTTACGGCCGAACAGGTCGGCCTGACCGGGAGCGCTTATCTTGCGGGCGCGGTGCTGGGTTCGCTGTTCTTCGGGCATCTCACGGATCGGCTGGGTCGCAAAAAGCTCTTCAACGTGACGCTGGGCGTCTATCTCGTCGCGACGGCGGCGACGGCCTTCTCGTGGGACTTCTACAGTTTCCTGTTCTTTCGCTTCCTGACGGGCGCCGGCATCGGCGGCGAGTATTCGGCCATCAATTCGGCAATCCAGGAGCTGATCCCGGCGCGTCTGCGCGGCCGCATCGACCTCGCCATCAACGGCAGCTTCTGGATCGGCGCGGCCGGCGGCGCGCTGCTCTCGGTCTGGCTGCTCGATCCCAACGTGCTCGACCCCGACATGGGCTGGCGACTGGCCTTCGCCAGCGGCGCGGTCCTGGGCCTCGTGATCCTCTTTCTGCGCCGCTTCCTGCCCGAGAGTCCGCGCTGGCTGATGATCCACGGCAAGCCGCGCGAGGCCGAGGGCGTCGTCGAGGAGATCGAGGCCCGCGTCGTGGCCGACACGGGCCGGAAGCTGGAGCCGGTGACGACGATGCTGTCCCTCGGCGATCCGCACAAGACGACGATGCTCTCGGTCGCGCAGACGCTGCTCAAGCACTATCGCGGCCGCACCACGCTCGGGCTGGTGCTGATGGCCTCGCAGGCCTTCGTCTACAACGCGATCTTCTTCACCTACGCGCTGATCCTCACCAGGTTCTACAACGTGCCCGCCGACAAGGTCGGCCTCTACATCCTGCCGTTCGCGATCGGCAATTTCCTGGGCCCGCTGCTGCTCGGATCGTTGTTCGACACGCTGGGCCGGCGGCAGATGATCACCGCCACCTACGCGATCTCGGGCGTGCTGCTGGCGGTGACGGGCTGGATGTTCCATGCCGGTCATCTCGACGCCACGACGCAGACGGCGATGTGGAGCGTGGTGTTCTTCTTCGCCTCGGCGGCGGCCAGCGCCGCCTATCTGACGGTGGGCGAGTGCTTCCCGCTGGAGATCCGCGCGCTCACCATCGCGCTCTTCTACGCCTTCGGCACCCTGATCGGCGGCGTCGGCGGACCGTGGCTGTTCGGCGTGCTGATCGCCGGCGGCAGCTCGGGAGAGATCATGTGGGGATACATGCTGGGCGCCGCGCTGATGATCGCGGCGGCACTGGTGACGCTGAAGCTCGGCGTCGCCGCGGAGTGCAAGTCGCTGGAGGAGGTCGCACCACCCCTCTCCAGCGCGCAGCGTCCCTAGCTAAGCCACACGAACCGGCCGGGCGCGCTGGTTGTAGAGCATCTTGCGGATGCGCTCCTGCTCCTCCGGCGGCAACTTCTCGCGATCGACCGAGAAGTCGGCGCCGACCGCCATGCCCTTCTGGACGGCGGGACGCGCGCCCAACTCCTCGAACCAGCGCTTGAAGTAGGGGAACTCCTCGATGTCCTGTCCCTGGAATTTCCAGTTCACCGTCCATGGATAGCAGATCATGTCGGCGATCGTGTACTGGTCGCCCGCCAGGTATCTGTGCTTGTAGAGACGGTTGTTCAGCACGCCGTAGAGGCGGTTCACCTCGTCGGTGAAGCGCGTGATGGCGTACTTCTGATCGCCTTCCTTGGCCTGGTCGACCCGGCGGAAGTGCCCGCACTCGCCGCTCTTCGGTCCCTGGTTGGCCATCTGCCAGATCAGCCACTGGTTTACTTCGTGCCTGGTCCGCAGGTCCTGCGGATAGAACTTCCCGGCCTTCTCGGCGATGTACATCATGATCGCGCCGGACTCGAACACCACCAGCGGCTTGCCGCCATCGGCCGGCGCATTGTCGACCATCACCGGCATGCGATGGTTGGGGTTCATCTCCAGGAAGGCGTCGGTAAACTGATCGCCCTGTCCGATGTTCACCGGCACGATCTTGTACGGCAGGCCGCATTCCTCGAGCAGGATGGTGACCTTTTTTCCGTTCGGCGTGGGCCAATAATGCAGATCGATCATTTCTTTCTCCGGAAGAATGGATGTGAGCCAGGTGGCGGGAGCCTCCGCCCGTCGTCGAGGCGCGTCAATGGTGTATGCTCGTTGCAAACAAGCGGTTCGGGAGAAACCAAGTGGCGGATGGAAGTCAGGACGCAAGATCGGTACGCCGCCTCGAGGATGCGCGTTTCCTCACGGGGCACGGCCGCTATGTCGAGGATATCGCCGAGCCCGCCGCGCTTCACGGCCATGTGCTGCGCTCGCCGCACGCTCATGCCCTGATCCGTTCGATCGACGTGTCGTCGGCAGTATCGATGCCGGGGGTGCATCTGGTGGCGACGGCCGACGACCTTGCAGCGGATGGCCTGGGTCACATGCCTTGCCTGGCCGCGGTGAAGCCGATGATCGTGCCGCCGCGCCCCGCGCTGGCGACCGGCCGCGTGCGTCATGTCGGCGATCCGGTGTGCTTCGTCGTGGCCGACAGCGCGGAGAGCGCACGCGAGGCAGCGGAGCGGATCGAGATCGACTACGCGCCAATGCCGTCGGTAATCCACGGCCGCACGGCGCTGGCCGTGGGCGCGCCGGTATTGTGGGACGAGGCACCGGGCAATCTCGTCTATCACGTGCAGCGCGGCGATCACGCCGCCGTTGCCAAGGCAATGAAGAGCGCCGCACACATCGTCGACGTCGACGTGACCAACAACCGTGTCATCGTCGTGCCGCTGGAGCCGCGCGCCGGCATCGCGCGCTATGACGCGGCGACCGACACGATGGACCTCGAACTGACGGGACAGGGGCTGCATGGCATCCGGCGCCAGCTCGCCGAATTCATCTTCAAGGTGGCGCCCGAGCGTATCCAGCTTCATGCGCCGGATGTCGGTGGCGGCTTCGGGATGAAGAACTTCCTCTATCCCGAATGGATCCTGCTGCTGTGGGCAGCGCGGCGCCTGAAGCGCCCCGTGCGCTGGCTGGCCGATCGCGCCGAGGACTTCGTGATGGGCGCGCAGGGCCGCGACATCGAAGCCACGGCGCGGATCGCCCTCGACGAGGCGGGCCGCATTCTGGCGCTCGACGTGGCGATGGTCGCCAATCTCGGCGCCTACCTGTCGGGCAATGGACCCGGCGCGTCGGTGGTCGCGGCCTCGACGGCGCAGGGTGGTGTCTACGACATTCCCGCACTCGCGGTCGACGTGCGCGGCGCACTCACCAACACGACGCCGGTCGATGCCTATCGCGGCGCCGGCAAGCCCGAGGCCAACTACATCGTCGAGCGCGCCATCGAGGCGGCGGCCCGCGCACTGGGTCGCGATCCGGCGAACCTGCGGCGGCAGAACCTGATCGCCTCGTTCCCGCACAGGACCGCGATGGGCATGGCGATCGACTCCGGGGACTTCGTGGCCAACCTCGATGCCGCTGTCGCGCGCCTGCCGGGCTTCGAGACGCGGCGCGCCGATGCGCGCGTGCGGGGCCGTCTGCGCGGGCTCGGCGTCGCCTGTTTCCTCGAAACCTCGCGCGGCGCGCCCAACGAAGGCGCGGAGGTGCGGTTCGAGCCGGACGGCAGCGTGATGATCGCGGTCGGCACCGAGTCGAACGGGCAGGGACATGAGACGTCCTTCGCGCAAATCGCGTCGGCGCATCTCGGCCTGCCGATCGAGGCTTTCCGTTACGTCCAGGCCGACACGCGCGCCGTGAGGAGCGGTGCGGGCCATGGAGGGGCGCGCTCGATGCACATGGGCGGTGCGGCACTGGTGAAGGCGATGGACGCGGCGCTGGCAAAGGCGCGCCGGCTGGCGGCGCATCTCCTGCAGGCGAACGAGCAGGAGATCGACTATGAGCGGGGGCGTTTCACGGTGCGCGGCAGCGACCGCGTCATCGACCTCGCGACGCTTGCCACCAGTGCGGGTGATGCCGCCAATCTTCCGGACGGCATGTCGCCCGGCCTCGGCGAGCATGTGCTGAACGTCACCGACGTCTTCACCTTCCCGAGCGGCTGTCACGTCGCCGAGGTCGAGATCGATCCCGAGACCGGCACCATCGACCTTCTGCGCTACACCGCCGTCGACGATTACGGCCGGCTGATCAACCCCATGCTGACCGAGGGCCAAGTGCAGGGCGGGCTGGCGCAAGGTATCGGCCAGGCGATGCTGGAGCACACGGTCTACGATCCCGAGTCAGGCCAGCTGCTCACCGGCTCGCTGATGGACTATGCACTGCCGCGCGCGACCGACCTGCCGTTCTTCGACATCGAACTGGTGGAGCGACCGACCGCCGCCAATCCGCTGGGCGTCAAGGGCTCGGGCCAGGCAGGCTGCATCGGCGCGCCGCAGACCGTGATGGCGGCCATCCTCGACGCGCTGCGTCCTGCGGGCGTCGAGCGGTTGGAAATGCCGGCCACGCCGGCGCGTGTCTGGGAGGCTCTACAAGCTGCCAAGCCACGCTGACAGGACCGGTCAGCCCACCGTCACCGGCGAGAAGTCGACGTACCAGCTCTTGGGGTGGACGTAGCCCTTCACCTTGGACGAGATCGCGTTCGGCCAGACGTCGTGGACGAACCAGACGAATACCGCCTGGTCGACCATGCGGGTGTTGATCTTCGCCAGCACCTTGTCGAGTTCCGCCGGGTCCGCCGTGCTGCGCGCCTCGGCGGCGAGCTTGTCGAACTCCGGATCGTTGATGTAGCCCCAGTTCGAGCCCCGGGGTGGAACCTGCTGGCTGTCGACGAAGCGCATGAAGGCATTGTGCGGGTCCATCGTGTTCCAGCTCACGTTGATGGCGCTGAACGCGGCGGCTTCCGGCGCCTTGGCGCCCTGGCGCATGAAGTTCAGCAGCGCGTTCCAGTCCATCACCTGGAACTCGAGGTCGACGCCCACCTCGGCGAACTGCTGCTGGATGAACTCGTTCATGATCAGCGGATACATCTGGCCCGAGCCCGAGGTCGAGATCGCGACCTTCATCTTGAGCTTCTTCTGCGGCCCATAGCCCGCTTCGGCCAGCAGCTTCCTCGCCTCGGCCGGATCGTAGCGGATCTTGAAGGTCGGATTGCCGTACCAGGGATGGTCGACCGGCACGCAGCCCACGGCCGGGGCGGCAAGGCCGTTCAGAAGCTTCACCATAGCGTCGCGATCGACGGCAAGGTTCAGCGCCTTGCGCACGCGGATGTCGGCGGTCGGCGCGCCGGGCAGCATGCTGAGCGTGTAGGGCCACATGTGCGGGATGGCGTTCGTCTCGATCTTGCAGCCGCCGGCGCGCAGCTTGTCGAGCGAATCCGGCGCCGGCGCCTCGATCCAGTCGACCCTGCCCGACAGCAGCGCGGCGGTGCGCGTCGAGACGTCGGGGATCGGCAGCAACACCATGCGCTCGCTCTTGGGCAGGCGCTCCTTGTTCCAGTAGTCGTTGTTGCGTTCGAGTTCGGCGCGCTCGCGCGGCGTCCAGGCCTTCATCTTCCACGGTCCGGTGCCGGAGGGCGACTTGCGATAGGCCTGCCAGTCGCGGCCGACCTTCTCGAAGTTGGCGGGGCTTGCGATCGGGAAGCGGTTGAGCAGCGAGGGGAAGATCGTGTCGGTGCCCCTGGTCTGCATCTCGACCTTGTAGTCGTCGATCTTGCGGTAGCCGATCAGCGGCCAGACGGCAGCGATCAGGATGCTGCGTCCGGCGCGATCGAACGCTGCGGACTTGTCGTTCAGGGCGCGGTCGAGGGTGAAGATCACCGCGTCGGCATTGAAGTCCGATCCGTCATGGAACTTCACGCCCTGCCGCAACTCGAAGATCCACTTCGAGGGATCGGCCGGGTCCTGGTACCACTTGGTCGCGAGACCGGGCACCAGCTTTGCCGGCGCGGTCGCCGACGACAGGTCCCAGGCGACCAGTGTGTCGTACATTGTGTAGCCCATGAAGCGGATGCCTTCGGTGCCCTGGTCGGGCGCGCCATCGGTCGCGGGGATGTCGGCCAGCGTCATGGCGATGCGAAGGGGCGCGGATTGTTGCGCTTTTGCGGCGCTCGTTCCGATGAAAGAGAGCGCGGTGCCGGCGAGAAGGGCGGCGCGACGGGTAAGCATGTGAACCTCCGTGGTTCCGTCATACGAAGCACGAAGCGAGCCACCCCGGACCGTACTGGACGCGGCATGCTTCTTGCTGTTTTGCTGGCGATCATGGCCGCGCTCAACACGCTTACCGCTACCGAACTCGCGCAAAGACTGGACGCCGGAGCGGCAACCGCCGAGGCGATCGTGCGCGCCCATCTCGACCGCATCGACCAACGCGACGCCGACGTGCTCGCCTGGTCGCATCTCGCCCGCGACGCTGCCTTGCAAACTGCCAAGGTGCTCGATCGCGGACCACGCAAGGGTCTGCTGCACGGCATCCCGATGGGCGTGAAGGACATCATCGACTCTTACGATCAGCCGACGACCTACGGCTCGCCGATCTACCGCACGCACCAGCCGCTGGCCGATGCCGCAACCGTTGCCTTGGCGCGCGAGGCCGGTGCGATCCTGCTCGGCAAGACGGTGACGACGGAGTTCGCCAACCGGCATCCCGGCCCCACGAAGAACCCGCACAATCCCGCGCATACGCCCGGCGGTTCGTCATCGGGTTCGGCGGCGGCGGTCGCGGACTTCCAGAGCGTGCTGGGCACCGGCACGCAGACCGGTGGCTCGGTCATCCGTCCCGCCGCCTTCTGCGGCGTCGTGGGCTACAAGCCGAGCTACGGACACTTCGCACCAGCCGGCATGAAGGCAAACACCGAATGGCTCGACACGATCGGCGCCTATGCGCGCAACGTCGAGGACATTGGCTTGTTCCGTGCGGCGCTGATGGCGATGCCGTTCGCGCCGATCAACAAGCTTGGCCGGCTGCCACGCATCGCCATCGCGTTCACGCATCATCGCGACGAGCTTTCTGTCGAAGGCACGCAGGCGGTAAACGACGCGGCCGCGGCTTTCGCCAGGGCCGGTGCGCAGGTGAGCGAGATCGAGCTGCCCGCCCCGGTGCGCGACATGACCGAGGGCCAGAAGACATTGTCGGCGTTCGACGGGCCGCGCGCCCATGCCGACGAGGCACGCCGCTTCTCCGGGCTGCTGAGCGAGAGCCTGAAGAAGGACAAGCTCGAAGCCGGTTCGACGATCGACTATGCGACCTGGGTGGCCGCCCGCAAGCTGGGTGAAGCCGGCCGCGCCGCTGTCGACGCGTTGTTCTCCAACATCGACGTCATCCTGACGGCGCCGGCCAAGGGCGAGGCGCCTCCCGGTCTCGAACGAACGGGCGACGCCACGTTCAACCTGCTCTGGACCTATCTCTGGATGCCCTGCGTGACCCTGCCGTTGACCAAGGGCCCGACCGGATTGCCTGTCGGCGTCCAGCTCGTCGGCCGCCAGCATGAGGATGCCGGCCTGCTCGACATCGCGGCCTGGGCGCGGAGCCTGCTGTCATGAAGCCGATCACCGCCGTCGAAGCCGCGGCCGCGATCGAGGCCGGCACGCTCACCTCCGAGAAGCTGGTGCGCGACTGTCTTGACCGCATTGCCGGGCGCGACGATGTCGTGAAGGCCTGGGTCCATCTCGATCCCGACCAGGCCATCGCGCAGGCCAGGGCCGCCGATCTGGCGGCCGGTGGCCTTCTGCGCGGCATCCCGGTCGGCGTGAAGGACATCATCGACACCTACGACATGCCGACCGGCCACAACTCGCCGATTTTCGAAGGCAAGGTGCCGTTTGGCGATGCCGCCTGCGTGGCGCTCTGCCGGACGGCCAATGCCGTCATCATGGGCAAGACGGTGACGACCGAGTTCGCCAACCGTCATCCCGGCGCGACGACCAATCCGCACAATCCCGCGCACACGCCGGGCGGCTCGTCGTCGGGTTCGGCCGCGGCCGTGGCCGATGGGCATGTGCCGCTGGCCTTCGGCACCCAGACCGGAGGCTCGGTGATCCGGCCGGCCGCCTATTGCGGCGTCGTTGGCTACAAGCCGACCTTCGGCGACTTCAACCGCGTCGGCATCAAGATGCAGTGCCATTCGGTCGATACGCTGGGCCTGATGGCGCGCACGCTTGACGACATCGCGCTGTTCCGCGCCGCCGTGCTGAAACTGCCGCCGGTACGCATCGACCGCGACATTGGCCGGCCGCGCATCGGCGTCTGCCGCTCGCCGGTCTGGGACCAGGCCGAGCCCGAGACAAAGGCACTGATCGAGGCGACGGCGACCCGGCTGTCCGACAAGGGCGCGTCGGTGGTCGACGTGTCCTTCGCGCCGCAGTTCACCGACATCATCGACGATCATGCCGCGATCACCGGCTTCGAGAGTGTGCGCAACTATGCCGACGAGCGGCTGCGCAATCCGGACAAGGTGAGCGACGAGTTGATGAGCGGGCCGATGAAGCGCGGCCTCGCGGTCTCCTTCGAGCGCTACGTCGCGGCCCAGCGCAAGGCCACCGCTTTCAAGGCCCATATCGATTCCCTGTTCGACAAGGTCGACCTGCTTTTGACGCCCAGCGCGCCGGGCGAGGCGCCCAAGGGCCTCGCCGCGACCGGAGATCCGGTCTTCAATTCGATCTGGACGCTGGCAGGCACGCCCTGCGTGACATTGCCGGCCGGCGCCGGCCCCAATGGCCTGCCGCTCGGCGTGCAGCTGGTCGGCCTGCGCCACGACGACGACCGCGTGCTTTCCCTTGCCGCCTGGGTCGCGGCGCATCTCAATTGATGTTCAGGACAGTAAACCCTCATCCTGAGGAGCATCGCGCAGCGATGCGTCTCGAAGGATGGGCAACAGACAAGGTGCTGGTTCCCATCCTTCGAGACGCGGCCCTGCGGGCCGCTCCTCAGGATGAGGTTAAGGAGGTTGGATATGCCCACGATCAACGGTGAACGACTGCTCGGCGACCTGCGGCGCATCGCCGATTTCGGCCGCTACCAGACCGGCGTGCATCGCCCGCATCTGTCGCCACAGGATGTCGAGAGCCGGCATTGGCTCGTGGCACGGATGAAGGAAGCGGGGCTCGAACCGGTGATCGACGGCATCGGCACGGTGATCGGCAAGAGCCCCAAGACCGGCCCGCGCATCCTGATCGGCTCGCATTCGGATACGCAGCCGCGTGGCGGCTGGCTCGATGGCGTGATGGGCGTGATCTACGGACTCGAAGTGGCGCGGGCGCTGGCCGAGGATCCCGAGACGGCGCATCTCGTCGTCGACGTCGCCTCCTGGGCCGACGAGGAGGGCCATTGGGGCCAGATGACCGGCAGCCGGTCCTTCATCGGCATCTTCTCCGAGGCCGACATCGACAAGGCGAAACATCGCGACGAGGGTACGCCGATGCGCGAGGCGCTGAAGGCGGCCGGTCTCGAGGGCGTGCCGCGCGAGCATCTGGAGGAGGGCCGGTACCGCGGCTATCTCGAAGCTCATATCGAGCAGGGTGGTTTGCTGGAGGCGGACGAGAAGCGCATCGGCATCGTGACGGCGATCGTCGGCATCATGCAGTTCCGCCTGACCTTCAGCGGCATCCAGAACCATGCCGGCACGACGCCGATGCCGATCCGCAAGGATGCGGGCGTCGCCATGATGCGGCTCTACAACGATGTGATGGACAAGTTCCCCGCCGTCTCGGGTCCGCGCAGCGTCTGGACGGTGGGCAAAATGTCGATCGAGCCCGGCGCGCCGGCGATCGTTCCCGGCCGGGCCGAGATGATCCTCCAGTTTCGCGACGCCGATCAGATGGTTCTGCAGGCCTTCGAGGCGAAGCTCATGGAGATCGTCGCCGATCATCAGAAGAACAGCCCGTGCAAGGTCGAATGCGTGAACCTCTCGCGGACGCAGCCGCTGGTGATGGACGAGCGTTTCCTCGAGGCGATCGAGGAGTCGGCTTCCGTCCATGCCGCCGACAAGCACATGCGCATGCCGTCGGGCGCGGGCCACGATGCCCAGGTGATCGGCCTGAAGATGCCGGCGGCGATGATGTTCGTGCCCTCGATCGGGGGCATCTCGCACCACTTCACCGAGAACACCCACGACGCCGACATCGTGCTGGGCTGCCAGGTCTTCGCCGACGCCACGGCCAAAATCCTGAAGGGGAACTGACCGGGCAGATTGCGCTATCCTGTCCGGCCGGATGAAGCGGTCGGAGCAGGGATGTCGAAGGTCACGCGCGCCACGAAGGCACTCGAACAGGCGAAGGTCGCCTTCACGGTCCACACCTACGACTACGATCCTGACGCCGACAAGGTCGGGCTGCAGGCGGCCGAGGCGCTGGGCGAGGAGCCGCAGCGCGTGCTCAAGACGCTGATGACGCTGGTCGACGGCAAGCCGGCCTGCGTGATCGTGCCGTCCGACCGCGAAGTCTCGATGAAGAAGCTGGCGGCTGCCTTCGGGGCCAAGTCCGCCGAGATGATGAAGCCGGCCGATGCCGAGCGCATGACCGGCTACAAGGTGGGCGGCATCAGCCCGTTCGGCCAGATGAAGCCCGTACGCACCGCCATCGAGGCCGAGGCGATGGCGCATGAGCGGGTCTTCCTCAACGGCGGCCAACGTGGCCTGCAGGTGCGAATGTCACCTCGGGATGTCGCGTCGGTGCTGCAGGCCGTGGTCTCGCCGCTGGTCGCCTGAGACAAGCTCCGCGCTATTGCGCTGCCGCCAGATAGCGGGCGAGGCCGCCCGCCCTGTCCGGCGGCAGCTTCGAGGGTGCGCCGTTCAGGCGAATGCCCAGTTCGCACGCCTCCTCGTTCGAGAGTTTCGCCAGGTTCTGCAGTTTCTCGAAGTCGGATGCGGTCAGGCCGGCCTCGACGAGAAGGGTGCGCGCCTCGGTATCGTTCGGCACCGGCGGTTGGGCAGTGCCCGACTTCAGCGCGTCGCGGCCCGCACGATAGGCCTTCTCCATCGCGGTCAGCATGTCGCGCATCAGCTTCTGGCCCCGGTCGTCGAGCCGGTCGGCCCGCTGTATACCGATCAGCGCCAGTTCACGGCACGCCGTGACGTTCGTGCCGGCGAGATGCCGCATCAGCGCGATGCGCGCCGCCAGCACGCCCTCGGCGTCGGCAGCGTCGGTGGCCCGCAGCGCCGGCACGATGTGCCTGGCGCGCAACTCGCTCATCAGCACGAGGGGACGAGGCGCGCCCTGCGTCGTCGGATTGCGCAATTCTTCCTTCAGCGACGCGCGCAGCCGCGTTTCGGCATCGGGCACGTCGACCAGCACGAGCCCGACCAGCGGCAGCGTGCGCGCTTCGATCATCGCATTGTCGACCGTCTGGGCATCGTCATCCGTCAGGACCTGGAGACCGTAGATCGCGCCGGCGGCGGCCAGGGCGCCGGCGGCCGCTGCCGCCATGGACCGCATGAGGCGCTGCCGGGAGGACAGGTTGCGGCCGAACAAATAGAGGGCGGCGCCGGCCGCGAGGGCCACAACGACGATGACGGCGGTCTGCTCCAAGAGACTACTCCTGTTTGCGGCTGCATGCGGGCGTGCTATCGCCACCCAACCTGCCGCGCGCCTGCGGTGGAATGTGGGCAACCTGAACCGCAATTAGATGCCGATCCATGTCGATTTCTTCCACCCGAGCCGCCTCGTCATCGCGGTCGTGCGGGGAACGATCACCGCCGACGACGTCCGCGATGCCGTCCAGCAATTCCTGGCCAGCGACGTTTTGCATTACCGCAAGATCATCGACATCGCCTCGCCCACGTCGCCTCTGGACGATGCCGCCGTCCAGTTGATGGCCAATCTCGTCCTGTCCCAACCCGTTTCCCGACCGCGTGGTGCGCTCGCCTTCGTCGTCAATCCCGGCCAGGCTGCCGACAATGCCGAGACATTCGCGCGGCTGACTGGCGCCGAGCGTCCGGTGAAGGTTTTTCATAGCCTGCACGCGGCGCGAAAATGGCTCGAAGAGCAGCCGATGCCATGACGGCGACTCGAGACGGATCGGCGATCTTTCTGCCGTGAGAATGCAAGGGTCCTTGATCGCGCCGGGGTCGGGCGTGGCGTAAAATCGAGCATGCCGTTCAAGCTCGATATTTTTCCGCCGGACCGCATGGTCGTTGCCGTGGCCCGAGGTGACATCACACTCGCGGACCTGATTTTGCTGGTCAAGGAATTGATCGATAGCGGGACGCTGCCCTATCGCAAGATCATCGATATCACGTCCGCGACGTCGGCGATCGGCAAGGAAGAGCTGGAGGGCATCGCCGAGCGTCTGCGGGCCGTGCCCGTTCAGCGGCCGCGAGGGCCGCTGGCCATCGTGGCCGATAGCAATCGCGGCGAACTCGGCAGGCTTTTCATGTCGCTCACGTCCGACGAGCGGCCCGTCCAGGTGTTCCGCTCGATCCACGAGGCCCGCCGGTGGCTGTTGGCGAACTCGAAGGTCGTGCTGTAGGAGCGATCGGGTCGGACTACTCGAAGCAGCGAGCCGCGCGGATCGTGCAGGAGTTGCTGGGGACACGCGCGTTGCACTCGTTCCAGGCCGATTGTTCGGCGTGTTCCTTCGTCGGGGCCGCGCCGTAGCCCGAGGCCTGGCCGTTGTCGCTGTGCGCGTAGGCGATGCAGCGCTGTGGCGCCGCCATCCGGATGGCGCATTCCAGCGGTCCACACTGGGCCAGGGCGGACGTTTCGGCGGCCTCGCGTGTCGCCATGCCTGCCGAGACGCCGAACAGACGCTCGTTGTCGGTCGCGACGGCGCCCCACACTTCCTGGGCCCGGACGGTCGGGGCGAGTGCGGAGGCCGCGGTCAGCAGGATCGCAATGAGGATCGTGAGCCTTGTCGTCATGCCGTGTGCTTCTCGAGAAATGCGCGGACGCGATCGATCGATGCCTGAAGGAAGTGTGGAGCGCGCCAATCCTTCTGAACCTCAATGTTGGGGGCTAGCGTGGCGATCTCGTCGCTGGTGTGCGCGGGATGCGGCTTGTCGGTGCCGGGCTGCAGCAGGAGCGGCGTCCTGCAGTTCTTCACGAAGTCGCGCGTTACGGAGAAGACGAAGTCCGGCCCTAACATGTTTTGTCCGAAGC
Organism: Reyranella sp.; assembly: GCA_021732965.1. Classification (GTDB taxonomy): domain Bacteria; phylum Pseudomonadota; class Alphaproteobacteria; order Reyranellales; family Reyranellaceae; genus Reyranella. The sequence goes on along the minus strand of JAKFVZ010000743.1, from coordinate 1,331 downwards.
TCTTGATCGTGGCTTCGGAGATCGAGGGATCGCGCCCCCGCACCGTCTCGCCGTAGCCCTTCACGGCCTCGTCCCAGGTGTCGCGATTCTCCCACAGGCCGATCGGATTCTGCAGGACCGCGGCGGCGACGCGGTCGGGCGCCTGCTCGATCGCCTCGAAGCAGTAGCTGCCGCCGATGCAGCCGCCCATCACGGCGAACCGCCCGAAGCCCAGATGGTCGATGAGGGCCAGATGGTCGGCGGCGAAGGTGTGCCAGCCATGATCGGGCTTCACGTCGGCCACCGACTTTCCGGCATTGCGCTGGTCCATGGAGATGACGGTGAACCGGTCGCTGAGCGCCACGCGCGGATCCATCCAGGCGCGCGGCGTGCCGTCGGCCGCCGGCCCCCAGAACTCGATCGACGAACGCAGGCCACCCGGCGCATAGAGCAACAGGGGAAAGCCCTGGCCATGGACCTCGTAGTGAATCTCGGCATCGGGCCGTTTCAGGATCGGCATGCACTCGTCTCCGTGGATCAACCCTGCGGCTTATAGCCGATCGAGTCGATGATCGTCTTCCAGCGCGCGAGGTCGGCCGTCATGCGTTCGGTGACTTGCGCGGGCGTGGAGGTTTCGACGTCGAGACCCAGGTCGACCAGCTTCTTCTGGATCTCGGGAATCGCCAGCACAGCCTTCAGTTCCTTGCCCCAGGCGTCGATCAGTGGCGCGGGTGTCCTGGGTGGGGCGAAGAAGACGTACCAGCCCAGGATCGAGAGCTGCGGGTAGCCAAGCTGGGTGATGGTCGGGATTTCAGGCGCCGAGGTGGTCGGTTTCACGCCCGAGGTGAAGATGACCTTCACCTTGCCGGCGCGGTGGTGCTCCAGGAAGTCGGTGATGCCGCCGCAGCCGGCAGCGATATGACCGCCCTGCAGGTCGGCGACCAGCGGCGCGGCGCCGCGATAGGGAATGGGCTCGAGCGGGATTCCCACCGCCTTGCCGGCCATGACGCCGAAGAAATGAGTGAAGGAGCCCAACGCCGTCGTGCCGAAGGAAGCCCGGGTCGGGTTCTTCTTCAGCCACTCGACATATTCCTGGAGATTGTTGACGCCGATGGTCGGCGAGACGCAGAAGGCGGTCTGCACCGTGCCGGCGAGCGTGATCGGCGCGATGTCGGTCAGGGGATCGAACGGCACGGCCGGCATCGTCAGCTTCTGTACGATGGTGGCGGAGGGCACGTAGGCGATGGTCGTGCCGTCGGTGCCGGCACTCTTCAGGTCTCCGATGGCGATGGTGCCCGAGGCGCCGGCCTTGTTTTCGATGATGACGTTGCGGCCGGTGCGCTGCTTCAGCG
>JAKFVZ010000165.1 GCA_021732965.1 Reyranella sp. | reverse complement strand
ACACGCACCTGAGGCCGCTGCCGACCGACCAGTGCGCCGGTTCGATTGCCGCCCAGAAGAAGCGGGTCGCCTGAACCGGTTCCGTCCCCCGGCAAATTCCGGCACCGCACGACCGCAACTTTTGCCAGTCGATTCTGTTGTTACGGGGCGTCGTCATTAACGACCGGCGCCCGAAATCACAGGAGGGCGGCATGGACAGTGCCCGTACGGAACTCAAGGACAACGTCGAGAAGCTGCGCAATGCCAAGAAGGTGGCGGCCGCACCCACGGCATCGGAGCGCGATGCCGCCGACCTCAAGATCCTGGAGCAGGAAGTCCAGGCCCAGCGCCTTCAGGTGAAGCGCGAGGCCGGCAAGGATTCGGAGGCGGCCACCGTAACCGCCAAGCCGGGAGAAACGGCCGAGAAGGTCCTCGACCGCAAGCTCGACGCCGCGCTGAAGGAAAGCTTTCCGGGCAGCGATCCGGTTTCCTTCGTCCAGGCCGCTCCCGTGAAGCCCGAGGATGAGCAACTCACGTCGGTCAAGGGCGGCACCAACAAGGGTTGATGCCCGGAGGAGCGCTTAAAGCAGCCGTCGCCACAACAGGGCGACGGCTCCTTTACTTGCCGCCGCGATCCTCGCGCCACAGGTCGAGTTTTTCCTGGATCGGGCGATCGGAGAAGGAGAACAACACCGATTCGCTGGCGGCGCGATGCTCGACCCGGGCCCAGCTCGGCACGACGAAATGGTCGCGCTTCTTCCAGCGCATCACCATGTCGCCGATCGTGCTCTCGCCGTCGCCTTCGACGACCGAGAAGACCGTGCCGTCGGTGCAGCGATAAGGCGATGTCGCAAAACCCTTCGGCAGGAGCTGCATGAAGGTGCCCATCGTGGCGATCGGCGCGCCACCGCTCGCCGGATTGACGTAGCGCAGCTTGTAGCCATGGCAGGCGTCGGGTGCGCCGGCCTTGGCGAGACCCTGCAACGCCTCGCGCGTGCGCGCATAGGGATAGTTGAAGATCGGCGAGGTCTGCTTCGCCGGCTTCCAGTCCACCGGCAGCAGGCCGCTGGCATACTTCGCGTCGGACGTGCCTTGGGGCGTCGTCACGACCTGCTCGTCGGTCTCGCCATTCTCGGCGAAGCCCGCGTTGAACATCGCGACCAGCGGGATGTCGAGCCCGTCGAGCCACACCATCGGCTTCGACGAATCGTTGCCGTGATCGTGCCAGGTCCAGGTCGGCGTGATGACGAAGTCGCCCTCGTGCATGATCGTGCGCTCGCCATCCACCGCGGTGTAGGCACCTTCGCCTTCCACGATGAAGCGCAGCGCCGACTGGGTGTGACGATGGCTGGGCGCGACCTCGCCCGGCAGGATGAGCTGCAGCCCGGCATAGAGGGTCGGCGTGATGCAGGCGCTGCCGGTCATCGCGGGATTTTCGAGGATCAGCACGCGCCGCACGGCTTCCTTGGCCGTGATCAGCGAGCCCGATTCCATCAGGAACGGGCGCACCTTGTCGTAGTCCCAGTGCGCGGCCTGATATTTCGGCGCGGGTTTGGGCGGCACGAGCTGATGCAGCGATTCCCAGAGCGGGGCCATCGAAAGGCCGCCGATGCGCTCGTAGAAATCGCGCCGCGCGTTGTTGCCCGTCGTCGGCGCGGACATGCTGCTACTCGGCGGCGCGCAGCAATGGACCCGAACGCGCCATCATGCGGGCGCGGCAGGCGGCGGCGAAGGCGTCGAACAGCTTCATCGACACCGGGTTCTCGAGCGCCTTGTATTCGGGGTGCCATTGCAGCGCGAGCACGAAGCCCGGCGCATCGGGCACGCTCAACGCCTCGACCTGTCCGTCGTCGCAGCAGGTCGCTTCGAGCCGCGCGCGCGGCGCCAAGACGTCGACGCCCTGCGCGTGCAGCGAATTCACGCGCACGCGCTTCTCGCCCAGCAGGCGCTGCAGCATCCCGCCTTCGGCCACGTCGATGTCGTGGGTCGGCGCATAGTTCACGTCCATGTCGGGCGACTTGGGCGAGCGATGATCGCGCCGGCCCTCGACCTCGTGGACATGCTGGTGCAGCGAGCCGCCCAGCGCGACATTCACTTCCTGAAGGCCACGGCAGATCGCGAACAGCGGGACGCCGCGGTCGATCGTGTGCCGGATCAACGGCAGGGTCGTGGAATCGCGCGCCCGGTCGTGCAGCGTGCCCTCGCGGCTCTCCTTGCCATAGTGATGCGGCTCGACATTGGAGGGACTGCCGGTCAGCAGCACGCCGTCGAGACTGTCGAGCAGGCGGTCCATCGCCTCCAGGAAGCCCGGCTCGTCGTCGCCGAATTCCGGCCCGATGGCGGGGATCAGGACCGGCAGGCCGCCGACGGCGCGAAGCGCCGCTTGGACGTATTTCTCGCCCACGGTGTGATGCCAGCCGCCCCGGCCGTTCTCCTTGAGACAGGCCGAAACACCGATCAGGGGGCGCGAAGACGAGCGATTCATAGTCTGCCGGAGCGTGCAAATAGCGGGAGTTTCATTGTCGCCGCCGCGCCGCATCTTGGCAATTGCCCGGTGCCTGAACCTGCCCGCAGCTTGTGCAGTGCAGCCCTGCATGGTACCGCCGCGCCGCGGCAAGATTTGCCCCGTCCATTCGCCAGAAACATCGGAAAGAGCGCCATGACGACCACCCCTCCGCCGTCCGCCCCGCCCTCCGGCCAGACCGCCCAGGCGTGTCCCGCCGCGCCGCTGACCATGCACGGCCAGTACATCAAGGACTTCAGCTTCGAGAACCCGCGCGCGCCGCAGAGCCTGATCGAGCAGACGCAGCCGCAGCTCACGCTGAACGTGCAGGTCGCCAACCGCCAGTTCGACGCCAAGACCTTCGAAGTGTCGATCACCATCGAGGCCTCCGCGCACACGCCGGAGAAAGAGCCGCTGTTCATGCTCGAGCTGATCTATGCCGGCACCGTGACCCTGGGCGATCTGCCGCCGGAAGCCACCGGCCCGATGCTGTTCATCGAGACGCCGCGCCTGCTCTTCCCGTTCGCCCGCGCCATCGTGGCCAACGCCACGCGCGAGGCCGGCTTTCCGCCGCTCAACATCGCCCCGGTCGACTTCGTGGCCCTCTATCGCCAGCAGCTCGAAGCCAATGGCGGCCAGGCGCCCGGCATCCAGTCCGGCCCGGTCGGCCACGCCTGAGAGGGCTCAGGCTTCGACCTTGAGCCAGATCGGTTCGTTGATCTTGTTCAGGAATTCCGCGTGCGCGGCCAGTTCGGCCGCGCTTGCCGCGTGCGGGCGCGGCGGCCGCAGGGTCAGGGCCTGGGCCATGATGCCCTGGACGCCCGCCGCGGCCATCTCCGGCGCGAGGCCGAGATCGCGCTGCCGGCCGCCGCTCAGCTCCAGATAGACTTCCGCCAGCAGCTCCGAATCGAGCAAGGCGCCGTGCTTGGTGCGCTTGGTGTTGTCGATCCCGAACCGGTCGCACAGCGAGTCGAGGCTGGCGCGCTGGCCGGGAAACTTGCGCCGCGCCATCGAGACGGTGTCGACATAGGCGTTGGTGAGCTTGGGCTTGCCGACGCGCGCGAGCTCGGCGTTCAGGAAGCCCAGATCGAACTGCGCGTTGTGGATGACGAGCTGGGCATCGCCCAGGAATTCGAGCAGCTCTTCGGCTTTGTCGGCGAACAGCGGCTTGTCGGCCAGAAACTCGTCGGAGAGCCCGTGTACTTCCTGCGCCCCGGCCGGCATCGGCATCTCGGGATTGAGGTAGAGCTGCAGCGAGCGGCCGGTGGCCACGAGGTTGACCAGCTCGATACAGCCGATCTCGACCACGCGGTTGCCGGCGAGAGGATCGAGGCCCGTGGTCTCGGTATCGAGGACGACTTCACGCATTCCGATCTTTTAGCGCAAGTGCCCGCCTACTTGCGACGCGCGCGGGCGAGCCGGGCTGTGAATTTCTCGCGCCACGGATTGGATGGCCAGAAATTGCCGCGCAGGCCGCGCAACTCCGCCACGGCCTTGCCGAGCGCGGCGCGTGTCGGCGCGAGCCCCATGCCGGTCGGGATCACGATGCTGGCCTTGCGGCGCTTGAGCGCGTCCGGCACCTGCTGGCGCAGGATGCCTTCGAACTTCTCGACGGTCATGCCCGGACGGGCCAGGACGCGGCGGCGCTGCAGGAAGGCCGGTGCGCTCACCACCAGCGTGGCATCGACGCGCCGGTCGCCCAGCCCCTCGAACAGCAGCGGAATGTCGAGCACGACCAGCTTTTCGCCAGCCAGCGCCGCGCGCCGCAAAAAGGCCCGCTGCTTCTGGCCCACAAGCGGATGCACGATCGCCTCCAGCCGGCGCAGCGCTTCCTTGTTGCCGAAGACGCGCGCGCCCAGCGCCTGACGGTCGAGCACGCCCGACTTCACCACGCCGGGAAACGCCGCCTCGATACCGGGCAGCGCGGCGCCGCCCGGTGCCTGCAGCGTATGGACGGCGGCATCGGCGTCGTACACGGGCACGCCCATCTCCCGCAGCATTGTCGCTGCGGTCGATTTGCCCATGCCGATCGAACCGGTCAGTCCGACGATGACCATTCAGGATCTTTCCGTCTCAAGGCGCCCCACCTACCTCATCCTGAGGAGGCCACGCAGCGGCCGTCTCGAAGGATGGGAACAGACGCGGTGCTCGTGCCCACCCTTCGAGACGCGCTCCTTGCGGAGCGCTCCTCAGGGTGAGGCCATTCTGGGTCCAATGTGCCTCTATTCCCGGTCGAAGAGACTTCAGGGAACCAGGACGGTCTGGCCGGTGGTCTTGCGGCTCTCCAGGTCGATGTGGGCCTGCGCGGCTTCGGCCAGCGGGTAGTGCTGGTCGATCGAGATCTTCACCTTGCCGCTCTTCACCATCTTGAACAGCGAACGGGCGCTGGCTTCGAGGTCGGCGCGGGTGGCGGTGTAGGCGCCGAGGCTGGGGCGCGTGACATAGAGCGAGCCCTTGGCGTTCAGGATGCCGATCGGAATCGGCGCGACGGCGCCCGAGGCGTTGCCGAACGAGACCATCAGGCCGCGCGGCTGCAGGCAGTCGAGCGAGGCCGCCCAGGTGTCCTTGCCGACGCCGTCGAACACGACCGGCACGCCCTTGTTCTTGGTGATCTTCTTCACCTCGGCCACGATGTCCTGCTTGGTGTAGTCGATCACCCACTTGTAGCCGTTCTTCTTGGCGAGAGCGGCCTTCTCGGGCGAGGAGGTCGTGCCGATCACCTTGTAGCCGCGCGCCTTGGCCCACTGGCCGAACAGCAGCCCGACGCCGCCGGCGGCGGCATGGAACAGGATCGTGTCGCCCTTCTTCAGCCACGCCTTGGCGGTGCGGTCGACCAGGTACTCAGTCGTCATGCCCTTCAGCATGATCGCCGCGGCCTGCTCGTCGCTCACGCCCTTCGGCACCTGCACGAGCTGGTCGACGCCCATCACGCGCTCCTGGCAGTAGGCGCCCAGCACGCCGCAATAGGCGACGCGGTCGCCCTTGCGGAAACCCTTCACCCGGGGGCCGACCTCGACGATGACGCCCGCCGCCTCGCGGCCGACCGCGTTCGGCATCGGCGTCTGGTAGAGGCCCGAACGGGTGTAGACATCGATGAAATTGAGACCGATCGCGGTGTGACGCAGCTTGACCTGGCCGGGACCGGGCTTGCCGACCTCGACGTCCTCGAACTTCATCTTCTCCGGGCCGCCGTTTTCGTGAATCAGGATGGACTTGGACATCTGAAATTTCTCCCCTTGCAGCGGCGACCGAGGAACGTCGCCTGCTTGCGGGCGTCGAGTATAGTGACCGGCCTTTAAGGCGCCAGCCCGGCGCGGCCTTCGCCAGGAGAGTTTATGCCCAGGAAGCTCCTCATCGGACGCCGCGGCCTTCTTGCCGCCTCCACCAGCGCAGCTCTGGCGAGCCCGGCCATCGTGCGGGCGCAACAGGTCCAGCGCAGCACGAAGGCGTCCTACAGCCTCAGGATGCTCACCCTCGACCTCGAACAGCCCTGGGGCATGGCCTTCCTGCCCGACGGCCGGATGCTGATCACGGAACGGCCGGGCCGGCTGCGCATCTTCGCCAACGGCCGGCTGGAACGGGCGCCGGTCGGCGGTTTGCCAAAGGTCTATGCGCGCGGCCAGGGCGGCCTGCTCGACGTCTGCCCGCACCCGGACTTCGCCCGCAATTCCCTGCTCTATCTCACCTACTCCGGCGAGGGCGACGGCGGCGCGGCGACGGTGCTGGCCCGGGCGGAGTTCCGCAACAATGCGCTGGTCGGCGTGCAGCGCATCTTCGAGGCGCTGCCGCGAACGTCCGGGGGCCTGCATTTCGGCTCGCGCATCGTGTTCGACAAAGCGGGCCTGCTCTATGTCACCTGTGGCGAGCGCTACCAGATGCAACGGGCACAGAACCTCGCCGATCTCGGCGGCAAGGTCGTGCGGCTGCGCGACGACGGCTCGATCCCACCCGACAATCCCTTTGTCGGCCGTGCAGGCGCGCGGCCGGAGATATTCACCTATGGCCATCGCAATCCGCAGGGCATGGCGATGCATCCCGGCACCGGCCGCATCTGGCTGGCCGAGCACGGGCCGCGCGGCGGCGACGAACTGAACCTGCTGAAGGCCGGCGCCAACTACGGCTGGCCGCTGGCCACCCACGGCATCGACTACAGCGGCTCGACGATCAGCCCCAACAAGAGTCTTCCCGGCATGGAAGATCCGGTGCGCGTCTGGGTGCCGTCGATTTCGCCGAGCGGGCTCGCCTTCTATGACGGCGACCGCTTCCCCGGCTGGAGGGGCTCGGTCTTCACCGGCGGCCTGTCCGACAACGCGCTGCATCGCATCGAACTCGACGGTGACAAATACGTCGGCGAGGAGCGGTTGCTCGTCGACGTGCTTCCCTATATCCGCGACGTTCGTCAGGGGCCGGACGGCCTCATCTACCTCGTCACTCACACCGACAGTGGCGGCCTCTATCGCCTGGAGCCTGCGTAGAACCATGCTGATCCTCGCCTCCGCCAGCCTCTCGCGCCGGCAGATGCTGCAGAATGCCGGCCTCGACTTCACCGTCGAAACCTCCGGTGTCGACGAGGACGAGGTGAAGCTCAGCCTTTCGGCCGAGAAGGCCACGCCGCGGGACATCGCCGAGACGCTGGCCGAACTGAAGGCGCAGCGCGTCTCCGAGCGGAACCCCGGCGCGATGGTGATCGGCGCGGATTCGACGCTGGCCTGCAACGGCCGGCTGTTCGACAAGCCGCCGACGATGGCGGCGGCGCGCATCCAGCTGCAGGCGCTGGGCGGCCAGACGCACGAGCTTCATTCCTCGGTCGTCGTCGCCAGGGGCGGCCGAAGGCTGTGGCACAGCAACGAACATGCGCGCCTCACCATGCGGCCGCTCGACGACGCTTTCCTCGACGCCTACCTGGCGCGGGCCGGCGACGCGGTGCTGACGTCCGTCGGCGCCTATCAGCTCGAAGGCGTTGGCGCGCATCTCTTCACGAAGGTCGAGGGCGACTATTTCACCATCCTCGGCCTGCCGCTGCTGCCGCTGCTCTCGTTCCTCGCCGGGCATGGCATCGGCCTGGAGAAAGCCGCATGAGCGCATACGACACGCTTCTCGCCGAAGCCGCCGGCCGCCCCTTCGCCGCCATCGTCGGCTGGCCGGTCGAGCATTCGCGCTCACCCGCACTGCACGGCTACTGGCTGAAGCAGCATCGCATCGACGCTCATTATGGCCGCCTGCCCGTCAAGCCAAACCGGGCCGCGCTCCAGGAGCTGGTCGCCTTCCTGCGCGCGACGCCCAACGCGCGCGGCTGCAATCTCACGCTGCCGCACAAGATCGAGATCATGCCGTTGCTCGACCGCATCGATCCCGTCGCGCGGCGGATCGGGGCGGTGAACACGGTGGTGAAACACGCCGACGGCACGCTGGAAGGCCGCAACACCGACGGGTTCGGCTTCCTCGAAGCCCTGAGATACAATGCCCCGCACTGGATGCCAGACACCGGTCCGGTGGTCGTGCTCGGCGCCGGCGGTGCCGCGCGGGCGGTCGTGGCCAGCCTGATCGACGCGGGTGTCCCGGAACTGCGGCTGACGAACCGCACGCGGCAGACCGCTGTCGATCTCGGGGTCGCCTTCACGCCGTCGGGCGGCCAACGCATCGTCGTCGGCTCGTGGGACGAGCGGGCGGAACTGCTGAAGGGCGCGACCCTGCTGGTCAATACGACCTCGCTCGGCATGAAGGACCAGCCCGGTCTCGACATCGACCTCGCAAAACTGCCGCACGAGGCGGTGGTGTACGACATCGTGTACGTGCCGCTGGAGACCTACCTGCTGGCAGCCGCGCGTTCGCGCGGCAATCGCTGCGTCGACGGGCTCGGCATGCTGCTGCACCAGGGCCGGCCGGGCTTCGAGGCCTGGTTCGGCCCGAAGGTCGACGTCACGGTGGAGCAGCGCCGCGCCGTCGCTGCCGATCTTGGGGCATGACCATGCAGAGCGATCCGCCGGACGGCTTCAAGCCGCTGTTCCGCACCAGCCCGTTCCTCGACCACAACGGGCCGTTCTTCTATCGCGAGAACGGCGACGGCACGTTCGTCGTCGGCCTGCGCATCCAGCCGAAGCACGCAAACGCCCGCGGCGTGGCGCACGGCGGCATCCTCATGACCCTGTGCGACATCTCGCTGGGCTATCGCACGACGCGCAGCCAGACGCCCTCGCCGCTGATCGTCACCGCCAGCGTCAAGACCGACTTCGCCGGTTCCGCGAAGATCGGCGACTGGGTCGAGGCCCATGTCGACGTGCACAAGGTCGGCGGCCGGCTCGCCTTCGCCAACTGCTACCTGAAGGTCGGCGAGGAGCGCATCGTGCATGCGAGCGCGGTCTTCGCGCGGACGGGCGATCGCACTTGAGGCTCGTCTTCACGGCGTTCCTGCCGTTTGCGCTGGGCTACTTCCTGAGCTTCCTGTTCCGCTCGCTGAACGCCGTGGTGGCGCCGGCGCTGCGCAGCGAGCTCGGCCTCGACGATGCGGCCATCGGCATCGTGACCTCGATGTATCTCGCGACCTTCGTGCTCGCCCAGCTGCCGGCCGGCGTGGCGCTCGACCGGTTCGGACCACGCCGCGTGGCACCGGTCATGCTGCTCGTCACGGCGCTGGGAGCCGCCGTCTTCGCACTGGGGCACGATGTCGTCACGCTGGGTATCGGCCGCGCCCTGATCGGGCTCGGCCTCTCGGTCGCGCTGATGTGCGGCTTCAAGGCCAACGTCCTCTACTGGCCGATCGGCCGGCTGCCGCTGGTCAACGCCGTCATGATGACGTTCGGCGGGCTGGGCGCCGCCATGGCGACACGGCCGGCGCAATGGCTGCTGGTCGACTTCGACTGGCGAGAGGTCTTCCTGGGCCTCGCCGCCATCACCGTCGCGGTGGCGCTCTACCAGCTCCTTGCCGCACCCGCCTACGAACGCGGCGGCAAGGGCCGGCTGGCGGACGAGCTGCGCGGCCTGATGGGCGTCCTGCGGGCGCCGCTCTTCTGGCGCGCCGGTCTCGCGCCCACCTTCTCACTGGGCGTCTGGGTCTGTTACACCAGCTTCTGGGCCGCGGGCTGGCTGCGCGACGTGGCGCATCTCGACGAGCCCTCGGTGGGCATCGCGCTGTTCGCCCTCTCGATCGCCATCGTGCCCGGCTACTTCTTCAGCGGCATGATCGTCGACCTGCTGCACAAGCGCGGCGTGCGCGGCGGCCGCGTGCTGCTGGTCTTTGGGTTGCTGTTCCTCGCCATCCACGTGCCGATTGCGCTCAACGTCACGGCGTTCCCGAAGCTCCTGTGGTTCGCCTATGTGATGTTCGGCGGCACGTCCGTGGTGTGCTACGCCCTGATCACCCGCGCCTTCGCGCCCGAACTGGCCGGCCGTGTGAACACCACGCTCAATCTCATCTGCATGTTGATCGCCTTCGTGGTGCAGGCGGCGATCGGCCCGGCATTGGCCTGGATGGAGACGACGCAAGGGCTTGCGCGTCCCGAGGCGTATCAGGTGGTGACCGTGGCGCTGCTGGCGATGCAGGCCGTGGCCTGGGCGTGGTTCGCCATGAGCCGGGAGGCTCGGGATCTGCCGTAGGTTCTTTCGAGGCGAAGGAGAGTCACTTTCCTCCCCATTCAAATGGGGAGGTGGCGCCGTCATACGGCGACGGAGGGGTCATCGCTTTGCGTCGCCCATGACCCCATCGCCCCGTATGACGGGGCACTTCCCCATTTGAATGGGGAAGCAATGTGACGTGATGGTTCGACCGATGTCTCAACAACTCAGAAAACAAGAATGAGCGCCGCTTTCGCGGCGCTCCCTTGAATTCTTGTCCATTCTGAGCCGCGTAGGCGCGCGCGGGCGCGCGCCTACTGGTTCATCGATCCGAAGAAATCCTGGTTGGTCTTCGAGGTGCGCAGCTTGTCGAGCAGGAACTCGATCGCATCGACCGCGCCCATCGGCATGAGGATGCGGCGCAGCACCCACATCTTCGACAGCGTCGCGCGGTCGACCAGCAGCTCTTCCTTGCGGGTGCCCGACTTGGTGATGTCGATCGCCGGGAAGGTGCGCTTGTCGGAGACCTTGCGGTCCAGGATGATTTCCGAGTTACCGGTGCCCTTGAACTCCTCGAAGATCACTTCGTCCATGCGGCTGCCGGTATCGATCAGGGCGGTCGCGATGATGGTCAGCGAGCCGCCTTCCTCGACGTTGCGGGCCGCGCCGAAGAAGCGCTTCGGGCGTTGCAGGGCGTTGGCGTCGACACCGCCGGTCAGCACCTTGCCGGAACTCGGCACCACGGTGTTGTAGGCGCGACCCAGCCTGGTGATGGAATCCAGCAGGATCACCACGTCCTTCTTGTGCTCGACCAGGCGCTTGGCCTTTTCGATCACCATTTCGGCCACGGCGACGTGTCGGCTGGCCGGTTCGTCGAAGGTCGAGCTCACGACCTCGCCCTTCACGGTGCGCTGCATGTCGGTCACTTCCTCCGGGCGCTCGTCGACGAGCAGCACCATGAGGAAGACCTCGGGATTGTTGGCCGTGATGGCGTGCGCGATGTTCTGCAGCAGCACCGTCTTGCCGGTCCGCGGCGGCGACACGATCAGGGCGCGCTGGCCCTTGCCGATCGGCGCGATCAGGTCGATCACGCGGGTCGAGATGTCGAGCTGCTGCTGCGGCGTCGTGCCGGCCTTCTTGGTCAGCGTGCCTGTGCGGCGCGTGCCGACGCGGCCCGACGAGGTCGCCTTCGAACCACCGACGGCCTCCTCGGTGATGGCCGGGGCCATGGCGGCGGCGCCGCCGTCGAGTTCGAGCTTCAGCTTCTCGTCGGGATAGAGCGGCGTCAGCGAGTCGAAGTTGATGCGATGGCGCAGCGCGTCGGGATCGTCGAAGTTGATCTTGTTGATCTGCACCATGGCGAAGTAGCGCTCGCCGTCCTTGGGCGCGCGGATCTCGCCTTCGACCGTGTCGCCGGTGCGCAGGCCGAACTTACGAACCTGCTGGGGGCTGACATAGATGTCGTCGGCACCGGGGAGGTAGTTGGCTTCCATCGAGCGGAGGTAACCGAAGCCGTCGGGGATCACCTCGATGGTGCCGACGCCGAAGATCGCCTGGTCGGCGGCGGCGATCTTCTGGAGGATGGCGAACATCAGCTCCTGGCGGCGCATCATCGCCGCACCTTCCACGCCCTGCTCTTCGGCAAAGGCCAGGAGTTCGGGGGGCTTCTTCTTCTTGAGGTCCTGGAGGTTCATTGAATCTTCGATCTGGTGGGGAAATGACGCACGCGCTTGCACCGACCGGGCGGCCGAGCCTTTGAAAAACAGCGCTGTGTCGTACGGGTGGGCCTCGTCGAGTTACCGCCGGGGAGACGATTCCAGAGGCCCTGAGGGGACTTTATATAGGGATGAAGCCCTATCCTGTCAAAGCTGCCGGCACTATGGCGCCGGGGGCGCCCGCCGCGACAGGATCCAGAAACTGAGGCCGGCCAGGACGGCGAGCAGCGCCGCCATCGCCAGCAGCGTCAGCCGGTAGCTCTCCAGATAGGCGACGGTGCCGTTCTCGACCACCTCGTGCACCAGGCGGGCATCGAAGCCGGCCGCGCTATGGGTCTGCAGCCACGTGCGCAGGATGCCGATCGCCTGTGCCTGTTCGGCCGGGGATGCGCCGGCCGCACTCAGCCGCTCGCGCAGCAGCGGCGAGAACATGCCGTAGAGCAGCGAGGAACTCAGCGCCAGGCCGAGAGCATAGCCGAACTGGCCGAAGGCGGTGCGCGACGAGGCGATGGCGCCGACCAGCGCCGGTGGCGCCTTGGCAACGAAGGCGTTGGCCGCCGGTGTCTGGGCCAGCATGACGGCGACACCTGCAACGACCAATGGCCCGACGAAGAGCCAGTAGGGCGTCGTGCGGCCGGCGAAGGCCATCACCGCCAGCATGGCGGACAGCGCCAGCAGGCCGGACACGACCAGCCGGCGCATCGGCACACCACGCGCGACCAGCGCGCCGACCCAGGCAGCGCTGGCGATACAGGCAAGGATGATCGGCAACTCGCCCAGACTGACCTCGAGCGGTGTGTAGCGATAGACGTACTGCCACAGCAGCGAGAGCTGCAGGCCGATCACGGCGATCGCCGCGTTGAAGCCAATGCTGGTCACCGCGCCGGCCAGAAGCTGCGGATCGCCGAAGATACGGATCGGGAAGGCCGGCTGCGGATGGCGCGCTTCCCACAACGCGAAGGCCGCCAGCACGACGAGGCCGCCGAGCAGCGGCAGCAACACCCTGGCCTGGCCCCAACCGGCGGAAGCGGCGTTGCTGATTCCGTAGAGCGTGGCGACCAGACCGATCGCCACCAGCGCCAGACCGATCGCATCGAAACCGCCGGACCGGGCCTCGCGCGCTTCCGGAATGGTCTTCCAGCACCAGGCAAGTGCCAGCAGCGCGACAATTGGGCCGAGCAGGTAGCCGATGCGCCAATCGACGCCCGCAAGGTAGCCGCCGATCAGGCTGAGCCCCACCAGACAGGCGGTCTGCAGCCCCAGCCATGTCGCGACCGCGCGGGCCAATGCCTGCGGCCCGGGTGCGATCGCCGGCAAGAGGGCGAAGGACAGGCCGAAAGATGCCGCGAAACCCACACCCGAGATGGCGCGGCCCGCGAGGTAGACCGGCGTGCTGCCGGCGACGGCGCTGATCGCGCCTCCTGCCGCGGCGACCGCGAGGCCGAGCAGCATCACACGCCGGCGGCCGAACCGATCGCCCAGGCTACCCGTCGTGAGAATGAAGGCGGCGATGCACAGCGTCGCCAGGCTGGCCGCCAGGGCGCGATCGCCGCCACTCATCGCGAGCTGATTGCTCGCAGCCACGACGGCGATGTTGTGAATCACCGGATCGATCTCCATCGGCACCGATGCGCCGACCAGGCCGAGCAGCGCCTTCCAGGAGGGGCCGCTGCCTTCGGCAGACACGTGCCCCGTGGCCGTTTCGCTACTCCCCGCCATCCGATCGTCCCTCCCCGCGCGCGCAATCTAGAGCAGTTGACCGGCGACTGGAATCGTCGCGCGCGGCCGGTGGCAAGTCCTGGATTTTGACGGCATAAGATGAAGTGCCATTCGCCTTTCAGCCCGTCGAAAAGGCCCGCTTTCCATGTCGCACGACGCCGTACCGCAACCGCCGCTGAAGCCCCTCATCGGCAATCTCAACGAACTGCGCGGCGGATGTCCGGTGCAGAGCCTGATGGATCTGGCCCGGACCTACGGCCCGTTCTTCAAGCTCACCATCTTCGATCACGACGTCTACGTCGCCAGCTCGCAGGAGCTGGTCAACGAGCTGTGCGACGAAACCCGCTTCGCCAAGCGCGTCCAGGGCGCGCTCAAGGAGATTCGCGCGGTTGCCGGCGACGGGTTGTTCACCGCCTATGGCGACGAACCGAATTGGGGCAAGGCGCATCGCCTTCTGATGCCGGCCTTCGGACCGATCGCCATCCGCGGCATGTTCGACAGCATGCTCGACATCGCCGAGCAGATGTTCGTGCGCTGGGAACGCTTCGGCCCGAATGCGGTGATCGACGTTCCCGACAACATGACGCGGCTGACGCTCGACACGATCGCGCTCTGCGCCTTCGACTATCGCTTCAACAGCTTCTACCAGGACGAGATGCATCCTTTCGTGGCCGCCATGGTGGGCGCGCTGCAGGAGGCGGGTGACCGCACGCGGCGGCCCAAGCTGGTGAGCAGCCTGATGCTGCCCAAGGCCCGCCAGTTCCAGGCCGACAAGGAGCTGCTCGACCAGGTGGCGCGCCAGCTGATCGCCGAGCGCCGCCGCGACCCGAGGGGCAGCGAGAAGCGCGACCTGCTCAACCTCATGCTCGAAGGCGTCGACCCGGTGAGCGGCGAGAAGCTGAGCGACGAGAATATCGGCTATCAGATGATCACCTTCCTGATCGCCGGCCACGAGACGACCAGCGGCCTGTTGTCGTTCGCGACCTATCTGCTGCTCAAGAATCCAGAGGTGATGCAGAAGGCGCGCGCCATCGTCGACGAGGTGCTGGGCGAGGAAATGCCGCGCGTCGAGCATCTGGCGAAGCTGCGCTACATCGAGCAGATCCTGATGGAGAGCCTGCGGGTCTGGCCGACCGCCGCGGTCTTCTCCATACGGCCGCTGCAGGACACGATTCTGGCCGGCCGGTATCCGCTGACCACCAAGGATACGGTGATGGTTCTCGAACCGATGCTGCATCGCGATCCCAAGGTGTGGGGCGACGACGTCGAGGCCTTCCGTCCCGAGCGCTTCGCCCCCGAGGCAGCTGCCGAGTTGCCGCCGAATGCCTGGAAGCCATTCGGTAATGGCGCGCGCGCCTGCATCGGACGGCCCTTCGCCATGCAGGAGGCGCAGCTCGTCTTGGCGATGATGCTGCAGCGCTTCGATCTGGTGCTCGACGATCCGTCCTACACGCTGAAGATTCGCGAGACCCTGACGCTGAAGCCGGAAGGCCTGCGCATCCGCGCCCGGGCGCGGCGCAGCGCCGCCTCGTTGCGCCGCAGCGCCGTACCCGCCACGCCGACACGCCCGCTGGCGCCCAAGGCAGCACCGCGGCGCGCCGACGCCGCCGCGACCAAGCCGCTGCTGGTGCTGTACGGCAGCAACACCGGCTCGTCCGAGGCCTTCGCCAACCGCATCGCCGCCGAGGCACCGGCCTTGGGCTACGTCCCGACGGTCGCGCCGATGGACGACTATGCCGACTACCTGTCCAAGGATGGGATGCTGATCGTCGTCACCGCTTCCTACGAAGGGCAGCCGCCCGACAATGCGCGGTCGTTCGTGGCTGCGATCGAGGCTCTGCCCGGTAACGCCCTCGCCGGCACCAGGGTCGCGGTGTTCGGCTGCGGCAACCGGCAATGGGCGCGCACCTATCAAGCGGTCCCGCAGCGCGTCGACCAGGCGCTGGCCAAGGCCGGCGCGCAGCGCATCGTCGCCCGTGGCGAGGCCGATTCAGGCGGCGACTTCTTCGGCGCCTTCGACGAATGGCTGGCCGGGCTGCAGAAGCAGCTGGGCGGCGGCAGCGAGGCGCCGGCGGCGGCCGGACTGGAAGTCGAGTTCGTCACCGGCGGTCGCGAGAGCACGCTCCGGCTGGGCGACCTGCAGCAGGGCAGCGTCGTCGAAAATCGCGAGCTGGTCGACATGGCCGTGCCCGATGCGCGTTCCAAGCGGCACATCGAGTTCGCCCTGCCCGAGGGTATGAGCTACCGCGCGGGCGATTATCTCGCGGTGCTGGCACGCAATCCGACGGGGTTGGTCGAGCGCGTGCTGCGACGTCTGGGGCTGAAGGCCGACGCTCTGGTCGTGCTGCGCCGCGAATCGGGACCGGCTAGCCTGCCGACCGGCCGGCCGCTGAGCTGCGGCGAGCTTCTCTCCAACTATGTCGAACTGGCCCAGCCGGCGACGCGGGCCCAGGCCACGATGCTGGCGGCTGCCATCCAGTGTCCGCCGGAACGCACGGAACTCGAGGCGATGATCGCCGACTACGAGAACACGATCCTGGCGGGACGCCACAGCGTCATCGACCTGCTCGACCGCTTCCAGTCCTGTGCTCTGGGCTTCGCCGCCTATCTCGACATGCTGCCGCCGATGCGCGCGCGTCAATATTCGATCTCGTCCTCGCCGCTCTGGAAGGCCGATCACGCCACCCTTACCGTCGCCGTGGTGGATGCGCCCGCTCTCTCGGGCGTCGGCCGCTTCCAGGGAGTCGCCTCCTCCTACCTGGCGCAGCTCCAGCCCGGCGACCGCGTCTCGCTGGCCGTCCGCCCGTCCAACGGCCGCTTCCATCCGCCGGCCGATCCCGCGACGCCGATGATCATGATCTGCGCCGGCTCGGGCCTCGCGCCGTTTCGCGGCTTCCTGCAGGAACGCGCCGCGCAGAAGCAGGGCGGCATGCAAGTCGGGCCGGCGCTGCTGTTCTTCGGCACCAATCATCCCGAGATCGACTATCTCTATCGCGACGAACTTCTGGCCTGGCAGCGCGACGGCATCGCCACGGTGATGCCGGCCTTCTCGCACCAGCCCGACGGCGAAGTCGCCTTCGTGCAGCATCGCGTGTGGGCCGAGCGGGCAGAAGTCGGCGCCCTGTTCCGCCAGAACGGCACCGTCTATGTCTGCGGCGACGGCCGCCACATGGCGCCCGCCGTGCGCGAGACGCTGACCCGCATCTACCAGGAAGCGTCAGGCGCCAATGCCGAGGATGCCCAGCATTGGTTCGACAAGGTCGAACATGAATATGGGCGCTACGTCTCCGACGTCTTCGCCTGATCGGGAAGCGACCTGCGCTCAGGCCTTTTCTTCGGCCAGCATCTC
This sequence comes from Reyranella sp., assembly GCA_021732965.1. Taxonomy (GTDB): domain Bacteria; phylum Pseudomonadota; class Alphaproteobacteria; order Reyranellales; family Reyranellaceae; genus Reyranella. The sequence goes on along the minus strand of JAKFVZ010000165.1, from coordinate 3,493 downwards.
GGCGTAGCGGAAGATCTCGGTGTGGTCGGCGCCCTTGCCCAGCTTGCCGTCGGCCGCCGTCCAGTACGACACCGCCTGCTCGAGATGCGGCATCTTGAGCTTGAGATGCCTGGCCACGTCGCCCGCGGTGCGCAGGTCCTTGGCCATCAGCGCCGTCGTGAAGCCCGCCGCGAAGTTGCGCGGCACGACAAACTGGCGACCCTTGACCTCGGTGGCGTTGCTCTTGCCGGTCGAGGTGTTGAACACATCGACCATCGTGCCGGGATCGAGGCCGAACGCCTCGCCGACGACCAACGCCTCGCACATCGCGACGAGGCCGGCGGCCGAGAGATAGTTGTTGAGCGCCTTCAGCGCATGCCCGGCGCCGGCGGGACCGCACAGCGTGATGGTCTTGCCCATGGCGCCGAAAACGGGACGCGTGCGTTCGAGGTCGGCGGCCGCGCCGCCCACCATGATGCTGAGCGAACCGTCGATCGCGCGCTTCACGCCACCCGACACCGGCGCATCGAGCAGCGCGACACCGCGCGCCGCGAGGTCGCGCGCCAGCTTCTGCGTGTCGACCGGATTGGACGAGCTCATGTCCATGACGACCGCGCCGGCTTCCAGCCCCTCGATCGCGGGATCCTGGCCTTCGAGCACCGCCTGCCGCACGATCTTGCCGTCGGGCAGCATGGTGATCAGCGCGGCGGCACCCTGGGCCGCGGCCTTCGCCGAGGCGGTGGCCAGCGCCGAGGGATGGGCGCCGACGAAATCGGAGACCGCCTTCTGCGAGACGTCGAACACGCGCAGCGTGAAGCCCGCCTCGATCAGGCGTTTCGCCATCGGGCGGCCCATCATGCCGAGGCCGATGAAAGCGATGGTGGCGGGAGGCGCGAGCGTCGTCGTCATGGTTCAACCCTTGCAGTGAGATCGTATTCATAGAGCGGCAGCAGCCGCCCGGGAATGGCGTCGGACGGCGCGTTTCGCAGGAAGCGCGCGCCCATCCGCTCGTAGAACGGTGCAGCATTCGGATCGGCCAGGATGGTCATGCGCCGGGCACCGAGCCCGCGCGCCAGCACGACCGAAGCGTCGAACAACAGGCGGCCGGCGCCGCTGCCGATGGCCGGCGGGTCGACGAACATGTCGGCGAGATCGACGACTTCGCCGTCCCCCTGGACGCAGGCCACGCCGCGAGGCCGGTCGCCGCCGTCCGCCGCGACCAGCACGCGGCCGGCGGCGATGTCGGTCTCGTGCACCTTCAGCGTGCGAGCGCTGAGCCGCATGAACTCCGCGTCGTAGCCCCAGTGTGCCTTCGAACGCAGGCAGAGCGCGGTGAGGCTGTCCGCCTCACCCGCCCGTGCCGGCCGGACCCCGGCCATGGCTCAGATGCCGCGGTCCTTGAAGACGCCGCTGGCGGTCTTGAAGGCGTCGAGGCTGGCGGGGATGCCGCAATAGATCGCGACCTGGAGGAAGATCTCCTTGATCTCGTCCTTGGTGAGGCCGTTGTTCAGCGCGCCGTTGATGTGGAGCTTGAGCTCGGGGCCGCGATTGAGCGCCGCCAGCATGGCGAGATTCAGCATCGAGCGGTTCTTCTTGGAGAGGCCCGGCCGCGTCCAGGCATAGCCCCAGCAATATTCGGTGGTGATGTCCTGGAAGGCCATCATGAATTCGTCGTTGGCGGCGCCGGCCAGCGAATTGTCGACATAGGCCGCGCCGAGCACGGCTTTGCGCATCTTCATGCCTTCGTCGTAGAGCTTCTTGTTGCGCGGCAGCGGCTTGGCTTTCTTAGCCTTCGCAACGGCGGTCTTCTTGGCCATGTCTTGCTCCTCCGGATGAAACCGGGGAGCTGTATATCAGATCGTCGCGTGGCCTGCGTGCTGCGCCGTTTCCGAAACGTTGAGACCCTTCGAGCGGGCCTGCTGGCAGAGATCCTCGATGGTCACGCGGTCGAGTTGCGCCATCATCTCCTCGCGCAGCTTCTCCCACAGCGGCCAAACGACCTCGTGGGCGAGCGGCGAGCCGATCGAGGGATCGCTGGGTTCGGTCTCGACCTCGAGATTTCGCACCACCCTCACCACCTCGCCCAGGGTGATGGTCGATCTCTCCCGCCCCAGACGATAGCCGCCGCGCGGACCGCGCTTGCCGGCCAGGATGCCGGCCCGCACGAGGTGCTGAAGGACCTGTTCCAGATAGCGCTTGGGAATACGCTGGCGCTCGGTGATGTCACCGCTGCGCACCGGGTGGTCGCCGACGTGGAAGGCCACGTCGAGGACCGCCTCGATCGCGAACATCGTCTTCTTGCTGAGGCGAGGCATCCCGTTCTCGTCCCTGTCAGGCTCTTTTACTGGAGCCGGCCACTACCCCTGTCGATCCGAAGCCGCCCGCGCCACGGGCCGTCTCGTCGAGGGCCGAGACCTCTCGCCAGACGGCACGGGCATGGCGTGCAATGACCATCTGTGCAATTCGCATGCCGCGTTCAATGCGGAAAGGCTCCTTGCCGAGATTGATCAGGATCACGCCGACCTCGCCGCGATAGTCGGCATCGATGGTGCCCGGGGCATTGGCCACCGTCACGCCATGCTTGGCCGCCAGCCCGGAGCGCGGCCGGACCTGGGCCTCGAACCCGACCGGCAGGGCGATCGAAATGCCCGTCGGTACGATCTTCCGCTCCAGCGGCCCCAACTCGATGTCCTGGTCGATGGCGGCCAGCAGGTCGGCGCCGGCGGCCGAGGCCGTCGCGTAGTCGGGAAGCTGCAGGTCGCGACCATGCGGCAACCGCACCACCTCGATCTCGATGCTCTCGACGCCCTTCATCGTCCCCCCGTCAAATGTCCGCCTGCGCTGGACCGATCACTCCGCGGCCTGCTTCCTGGCCGCTTCCGCCAGATGAAGTGCGATACGGCCGGCAAGGCGGCCCGCGACATCGCCCTTGCCCAGCGGCGGCCAGTCCTCGGTGCCGGCGGCGGTGATCAGATGAACGGTGTTGCGTTCACCGCCGAAGGTGCCGGTGGCCGGCGACACGTCGTTGGCGACGATCCAGTCGCAGCCCTTGCGGATGCGCTTGTCGATCGCGTTGGCCACCACGTTCTCGGTCTCGGCGGCAAAGCCCACCACCAGCGCCGGCCGCTTCGGACCGGCCTTGGAGAGCGTCGCCAGAATGTCGGGATTGGGCGCCAGTTCGAGCGCCGGCGGCGGCGCGCCTGCCTTCTTCTTGATCTTGCCGGTTGCCGGGCGGGCGGCCTTCCAGTCGGCGACGGCGGCGGCGCAGACGGCGATGTCGAGCGCGCCGGCGTCAAGACAGGCGGCCAGCATCTGGTCGGCCGATTCGATCTTCACGACCTTCACGCCGTGCGGATCGGGCACGGCGACCGGACCACTCACCAAGGTCACGTCGGCGCCGAGTTCAGCCAGCGCGGCGGCGATGGCGTGGCCCTGCTTGCCCGAGGAATGGTTGGAGATGAAGCGCACCGGGTCGAGCGCCTCACGGGTCGGGCCCGAGGTCACCAGCGCGCGT
>JAKFVZ010000392.1 GCA_021732965.1 Reyranella sp. | reverse complement strand
CGGTCGTTAATGACGACGCCCCGTAACAACAGAATCGACGGGCAAAAGTTGCGGTCGTGCGGTGCCGGAATTTGCCGGGGGACGGAACCGGTTCAGGCGACCCGCTTCTTCTGGGCGGCAATCGAACCGGCGCACTGGTCGGTCGGCAGCGGCCTCAGGTGCGTGTCGTAGGCGTCGGCGAACTCCGCTTTGAAGGGCTGGCCGCCGCGCTGGTACATCGAGACGAACAGCGTGCAGGCGTCCGAATGGTAGCGCAGGACACGCGCCGATCCGTCCTTTCGGTCGAGCTGGGGGGCACCGAACAGGGCGACGAGCTGGGACTCGTCCAATCCCTTGATGCGATCCGCCGGGATCGGCGAGCCGGCGTTCCGCGAACTGAAGACGCCCGTCTCACCGGCGCCCAGCGAGTATTCCTGGGGGCCACCCGTCTGACAGCCTCCCAGCAGAAGGGTGACGGCCAGCGCCCCGAATGCAGCTTTCATGGCGCGAGTTTAGCGCGACGGGGCCGGCCGGTTAAGGGGCGGCTTCAGGCCCTGGGCGACATGAACCATCATCGCGACGCCCAGCACTGGCACGATCAGGTTCAGGATCGGGATTGTCCCCAGGAAGACGATCACGACCCCGGTCAGCCACAGCGTTCCGCCGTTGGCCTTGCGCCACGCCTTGACCTCCGCCGGGTCGCGCCGTCTCAGGGCGACCTGCTCATAGTATTCGCGGCCGGCAAGCCAGCCGTTGACGCCATAGAACAGGACCGCGCCCAGCCCGGCGACGAACAGGGCGACCAGGTAGAAGGGCAGCATCACCAGGTTGATTGCCACCAGCATCGCCAGGAAGACGATGCCCGACCACAGGCCGGTCCAGAGCGGGATGCCGCGCGCCGGTCCGAGATGAGGATAGTGCTTCGCTTCCACGATGTCGGCGATCCGCTCCATGAAGATCGAGATCACGATGCCGAAGCTTGCCGGGAACAGCATCAGCGCCAGCACCGTCACGGCGCCGCCGCCCAGCCAGCGGATGGTCTCGTTCACCCAGGTCCACTGGAACGTGGCGAACGATTGCAGCGCCCACCAGGCCAGTACGCCGAGGGCGATCTGCAGCACCAGCGACAGCGCCAGCGATTGCCAGACGATGCTGCGCAGCCTGGGATCGCCAAGCTGCTGCACCGCCAGTTCGAAGGCGCGGACCATGGGTTATCCACCAAGCTCCTGGCGTCAGGCCTGCGGGCCGACGACGCCGGCGGCCTTGAGCTCGCCGATCTCCTTGGCCGAGAAGCCGCGCTCGCCCAGGATCTCGTCGGTGTGCTGGCCGCGCTTCGCGGCAGGGCCCTTCACCGCTTCCCTGGTGCGCGAGAAGCGCGGGGCGGCGGCAGGCTGGGCGAAGCCGGCCACATCGACATAGGCGTTGCGCGCCTTGGCGTGCGCATGATCCGGCGCTTCCTTCATGGAGAGCACCGGGGCGAAGCAGATGTCCGTGCCCTCCATGATCGCGCACCATTCGTCGCGCGTCTTCGTCTTGAAGATGCCGGCGAGCTTCGCCTTGAGCTGCCCCCAGGCCTTGCGGTCCATCTGCGCCGGCAGCGTCTCGCCCTTGAGGCCGGTCTTGTCGAGCAGCAGGTCGTAGAACTGCGGCTCGATTGAGCCGATGCAGACGTGCTTGCCGTCCTTGGTCTCGTAGGTGCCATAGAAGTGGGCGCCGCCGTCGAGCATGTTGCTCTCGCGCTCGTCGCTCCACAGGCCTGCACCCGCCATGCCGTAGATGCCACCCAGCAGCAGGGCCGCGCCGTCGACCATCGCGGCATCGACCACCTGGCCCTTGCCGGAGCGCTGCGCCTCGAGCAGGCCGCAGACCATGCCGAAGGCCAGCAGCATGCCGCCGCCGCCGAAATCGCCCACGAGGTTGAGCGGCGGCATCGGCTTGTCCTTGCCGCCGATCGCATGCAGCGCGCCGGTCAGCGCGATGTAGTTGATGTCGTGGCCGGCCGCCTTGGCGAGCGGGCCTTCCTGGCCCCATCCGGTCATGCGGCCATAGACCAGCTTCGGATTGCGCGCGAGGCAGACGTCGGGACCGAGGCCCAGGCGTTCGGCGACGCCGGGCCGGAACGGCTCGGTCATGCCGTCGGCCTTGTCGATCAGGCGCAGCACCACCTCGACGCCTTCCTTTTTCTGCAGGTCGATCGACACCGAGCGGCGGCTGCGATTGTGGACGGCGAATTTCGGATCGGCGAGACGATCCATGACGTGCGCTTTCGTACGATCGACGCGAATGACGTCGGCGCCCATGTCGCCCAGCATCATCGAGCACATCGGTGCCGGGCCGATACCGGCCAGCTCGACGATCGTCAGTCCCGAAAGCGGACCCGCCATGATTTTCCTCCTGCAGAATGCGCGTTTTCTTGTCGGAACGATGGTAGCCGAAGGGTTCGGCGTTACAAAACCCGTCCTCCGGTCTAAAGTCCGCGCCGCGAGAGAGACGGTCGGAGGAAAACGGGATGGGGTTGGGCCGCATTGTCGCTACGGCGGTGCTTGTGTTCGGCATGGCCGGCGGCGCAGGGGCGCAGCAGGCGGTGGCGCCGCCACCCAAGGAATATGGCCAGCAGTTCCTGGTGCAGGGATCCTGGTTCCACGGCGTGCACGGGCTTGCCTTCAACAAGGACGACCAGCTCTTCGCCGGCTCGGTGATCGGCCAGACCCTCTACCGGGTGCAGGTCGATTCGGGTGAGGTCGACCGCGTGATCGATCCGCCAACCGGCATGGCCGACGACATCGCCTTCGCCGATGACGGCACCATGGCGTGGACGGCGTTCCTGATCGGCAAGGTCTATGTCCGCAAGCCGAACGGCAAGACCATCGAGGTCGCGCACGGCATGAGCGGTCCCAATTCGCTCGCGTTCGGCAAGGACGGAAGGCTGTTCGTCTCCGAGGTCTTCCTCGGCGACGCGCTCTACGAGATCGACATCCGGAACGTCGACAAGCCCGACTTCAAGCCGTTCGCGCGTGGCGAGCTGCGCCGCATCGCCGAGAAGCTCGGCGGTCTCAACGGCTTCGAGGTCCACAAGGACGACGGCTTCCTCTATGGCCCGCTGTGGTTCAAGGGCGACATCGTCAAGGTCAACCTGGAGACCGGCGCCACGGACGTGATCGCGTCCGGCTTCAAGACGCCGGCCGCCGCCAACATCGATCCGCAGAACCGCGACAATGTCTATGTCGTCGATACCGGCACCGGCGGCATCTGGAGCGTGAGCCTCACCAGCAAGGCCAAGAAGCTGGTGGCCTCGATGAAGCCCGGCCTCGACAATCTGGCGTTCGATTCGCGCGGCCGCCTGTTCGTCTCCTCGATGACCGACAACGGGATCTACCTGGTCGACAAGCAGACCGGCTCCTGGCGCACCATCGTCGAAGGCAATCTCGCGGTGCCGGCCGACCTCGCCGTCTCGACCGACGGCGGCAAGGACACGGTGCATGTCGCGGACGTGTTCAGCTATCGCACGGTCGACGGCGCCAACGGCGCGGTGAGCGACGTGCTGCGCGTGCATGGCGAGACGCACGCCTATCCGATCGGCATCTCGCTCGGCCCGAAGAACGTGCTGCTCACCAGCTGGTTCTCGAACACTGTGGAAAAGGTCGACCGCAAGACCGGCAAGCTGACGGCGACGCTGGGCGAGTTCTCGGCGCCCGTCGATGCCGTGGAGTTTGCCGACGGCACGATGTACGTGGCCGAGCTGGCCAGCGGCAACCTCGTGAAGGTCAGCGCCGACGGCAAGGAACGCAGCATCGTCGTGAAGGAGCTGCGCGGTCCTGTCGCCATGGCGCACGGGCCGGGCTCGCTGGTCTACATCACCGAGATCTCCGCCGGTGCCGTCAGCCAGATCGACGTCGCCACGGGCGCGCGCAAGGTGGTGGCCGACAACCTGACCGGTCCCGAAGGCATCGACATCGGTCCCGACGGGCGTCTGTACGTGGCCGAGGTCGGCCAGAAGCGCATCGTCGCCATCGACCCGGCAACCGGCGCGAAAACGGTGATCGCCTCGAACCTCGATATCGGCCTGGCGCCGTTCCCCGGCGGTCCGCCTGCGCTCGTGCCCACGGGCGTCGCGGTCGGCCGCACCGGCATCGTCTACGTCAGCGCGGATGTCCGGAACTCGCTCTACAAGCTCACGCCTCCATAGTCATTGGAGCGCGCCACTCCAGTGGCGCTCATGATTCAGGATCCGAGCGCCACTGGAGTGGCGCGCTCCAATGAGGGCTGAAATGGCCGGCATTCCTTTCATCAGGGATTTCAAGTTCGACTACGGCACCGCGATGGAGGTGACGCCGCTCATCCGCCGCGTCGTGGCCAACAATCCGAGTGCCTTCACCTTCAAGGGCACCGGCACCTACATCATCGGCCACGGCAACGTCGCCGTCGTCGATCCCGGTCCCGACGACCAGGAGCATATCGATGCCGTGCTGCGCGCGCTGCGCGGCGAGACGGTGACGCACATCCTGGTGACGCACACCCATATCGACCATGTGCCGGCGACGCCGGCGCTCGCCAAGGCAACCGGCGCCAAGGTCTACAGCTACGGCCCGCACCCGACGCCCGAAGGCGTCACGACCGAGCAGGAAGGCGACTTCTCCTTCGCGCCGGACGTGAAGCTGAACGACGGCGACGTGATCCAGGGCGACGGCTGGAACGTCGAGGCGGTCTATACGCCGGGCCACATCTCCAACCATCTCTGCTTCGCGGTGAAGGAAGACAAGGCGCTGCTCTCGGGCGACCACGTCATGGGCTGGTCCACGGCGGTGATCTCGCCGCCCGACGGCAACATGGCCGACTACTTCGCGTCGCTGCGCAAGCTGCTGCCGCGCGACGAGAGCCTCTACATCCCGACGCACGGTGCGGAGATCCGCGATCCCAATCCGTTCGTGCAGGCCTATATCGAGCATCGGCTGGGCCGCGAGGCGCAGATCATCGCGCGCCTCAAGGACGGACCGCAGACCATCCCGCAGATGGTGGCAAAGAATTACGCCGACACGCCGGTCCATCTTCATCCGGCGGCCGGCCGCTCGATGCTGGCCCATCTTGTCCAGATGGTGAAGGACGAACGAGTCAAGACCGAGGACGGGCGCGCCACGATCGACAGCGTCTACCGGCTGTAGGGGGAACGACCAATGGACATGAAGCTTTCCGGCAAGACCGTGCTGATCACCGGTGGCAGCCGTGGCATCGGCTTCGCCTGCGCCATGGGCTTCGCGGCCGAAGGCTGCACCGTGCACATCGCCTCGCGCTCGAAGGAATCGCTGGAGTCGGCACGCGAAAAGATCCGCGCCCGTCACAACGTGCCGGTCGAGATCCATCCCGCCGACTTCTCCAACGGCGACACAGCGCGCCGCGTCGTCGATTCGGTCGGCCATGCCGACATCCTGGTGAACAATGCCGGCGCCATCCCGCAAGGCGACGTCTTCGGCATGACCGAACCCAAGTGGCGCGAGGCCTGGGATCTCAAGGTGTTCGGCTATGTGAACGCCACGCGCGCCATGCTGGAGAAGATGTACGCGCGCAAGGCAGGCGTGGTCGTGAACGTGATCGGCCTCGCCGGCGAGAGCTTCAACTACGACTACGTCGCCGGCACGATGGGCAATGCCGGCATCATGGCCTTCACCCGCGCAGTGGGGTCGAAGAGCGTGGATCACGGCGTGCGCGTGGTGGGAATCAACCCGCCGGCCACCCGCACCGACCGCATGCTGACGCGGCTGCGCAACGTGGCGGAGCAGAAGTTCGGCGATCCCGAGCGCTGGCCGGAGCTTACGAAGCACATGCCGTTCGGCCGCGCCGCCGAGCCCGACGAGGTCGCCGACCTCGCCGTGTTCCTCGCCTCGGATCGCGCCAGCTACATCAGCGGCGTGGTCATGACGCTCGATGGCGGGCAGGCGGCCCGCCATTAGAGCTTCACATCAGAAGACCTGACGCATCACCTGTGCGGCGAAACCGTCGACTGCCGACTTCTTCTGCGCTTCGCTCAGCTTGTTGTTCGCCGCAACCGCCGGGCAGTAGGCGGTGACGAGATAGTTCACCACTTCGGCGCTCTCGACGCCGGGATAGCGGATGCGGAGATCGGCCGTCGCCGAGGCGATGGCGTTGAACGTGTCGCCGCTGGTGAGCTGTTTGCCGACCGCCGTCATCTGCGCCGGCGTCTCCTTCAGGATGCCGGGCTTGGCCGTGGGCTGCGGCTTGGGGCAGTCGAGCGCCAGCGCGGGAAACGCCGAGGTGGCGAGCAGGGCGGCGGCAACCAGGGGGGCAAGGCGAAGCATGATCGGTCTCCCGTGAAGATATCCGGGAAAGCGATAGCAAAACGCGATTCAATAGTCCCTTGGATTAGACGCGCTGTGCGACGATCCGGGTTGGGGCGGTTTGCGGAGAGGAACTGGGAAAGGCGACCGTCACGGTCGCCAGAAGAACCAGAAGCCCGCCCGCCAGGGCGGTCGGGCCGTAGCCCCAACGGGCACTGTGCCGCCAACATGGAAAGGCCAGTATCGCCCCGGTAGCCAGCAGCAGGGCGAAGCTCAGTCCCAGCATCGATTTCCCCTTATCGTTGGTCGGAAAACGAGCACGAACGCTGCGGGTTCCGCCCGAAAACTTCATTTCTTCATACGGAAGAAGGGCGCCGCCCGTGCCCAGCGACGGCGTTCCACATGGTCGCAGGCCCGCCCGCGAGAGTAGGTTGCCGCCGAATGGAAGACGCCCTCTCGAGCGCCCGCGCCCTGCTGCATTCCGTCTTTGGATTCAACGCGTTCCGGCCGGGGCAGGAGGAGATCGTTCGCGCCGTGCTGGACGGCGAGAACGTGATGGCCGTGATGCCCACCGGCAGCGGCAAGTCGCTCTGCTTCCAGTTGCCGGCCCTCGTGCGTCCCGGCCTGACCCTGGTCGTGTCGCCGCTGATCGCGCTGATGCGCGACCAGGTACAGGCGCTGACGGCCGCCGGCGTCTCGGCCGGCAGTCTCAATTCCAGCAACGAGCCCTCGGAGAACGTCCGGGTGATGGGGCTGCTGCGCCGGGGCGAGCTGCGACTGCTCTATGTCGCGCCGGAGCGCTTGGCGCGGCCGGACACGGTCGAGATGCTGGCCGAAGCCGGGGTCTCGATGATGGCGATCGACGAGGCGCACTGCGTCTCGCAATGGGGCCACGATTTCCGGCCCGACTATCTGACGCTCGGCAACCTGGCGAGGCAGATCGGCGGGCGCCTGCAGACCCTGGCCTTCACCGCGACGGCGGACGCGCCGACCCGGGGCGACATCGTCGAGAAGCTGTTTGCCGCGCCGCCGCGCGTCTTCGTGCGCAGTTTCGACCGGCCCAACCTCCGGCTCGCCTTCAAGCCCAAGGAGCGCTCCACGCGCCAGGTCCTGTCCTTCGTGCAGTCGCACAAGGGCGAGAGCGGCATCGTCTATTGCGCCTCGCGCCGCAAGGTCGAGGAGATGGCCGAGGCCCTCAAGGAAGCGGGGATCAACGCGCGTCCCTATCATGCCGGCCTCGAGAAGGCGGTGCGCGACGCCAACCAGGACGCCTTCCAGCAGGAAGACGGGATCGTCATGACCGCGACCGTCGCCTTCGGCATGGGCATCGACAAGCCCGACGTGCGCTTCGTCTGCCACGCCGACCTGCCGTCGAACGTCGAGGCCTATTACCAGGAGATCGGCCGCGCCGGCCGCGACGGGCTGCCGGCCGACACGCTCACGCTCTATGGCCTCGGCGACATGCAGTTGCGTCGCCTGCAGATCGAGCAGGGCGATTCCTCGGACGAGCGCAAGCGCATCGAGCGCCAGCGTCTCGGGGCGCTGCTGTCGCTCGCCGAGGCGCCGCGCTGCCGGCGGCAGACCCTGCTCGCCTACTTCGGCGAAGCGTCGGAAACCTGCGGCAATTGCGATCTCTGCCAGGAAGGCGTCGAGCTGTTCGATGCGACCATCGACGCGCAGAAGGCGATGTCGGCCATCGTGCGCACCGGCGAACGCTTCGGCATGGAGCACCTGATCGCCATCCTGACCGGCGACCTCACCGACAACGTCTCGAAGTTCAGCCACGACAGGCTGCCGACCTTCGGAGTCGGCAAGGACCGCAAGGCAACCGACTGGCGCTCGATCTTCCGCCAGCTCTCGGCGGTCGGCCTGATTGCCCAGGAGCTGATGGAGCACGGCCGCTGGCGGGTCACCGACGAAGGCTGGAAGGTCCTGAAGGGTGGCAGCAGGGTCGAGCTTCGCAAGATCGTGGCGGCGCCGCCCGGCAAGGGCTCGCGCCGCGACCGACGCGAGGCGACGGCGGCCATTGTCGGCGACGCCGACGTCGCGATGCTGGACTCGTTGCGGGCCCTTCGCACCCGGCTGGCGCGGGAACAGAACGTGCCCGCCTATGTCGTCTTTTCCGACCGGACCCTGGTCGAACTCGCCACCCACCGGCCGACGACCCCAGCGGCGATGCGCGAAATCCACGGCATCGGCGACACGAAACTGGAGCGCTACGGCGCGGCCTTTCTCGCCGTTATCGAGTCCCGCGCGTCCTGACGCGGGGGCCGGTTTTCGGAACTTTTTCCCGCTTTTCTTCGTTGTGGAGGGTGCCTTCGCCCAATCAGGCGAGTGAGCACTCGAATCCACCCATAGGCAGGCTTGATCAGAGAGGGACCATGGAAGCCAAGGGGGGAGCACCGAAGCATCGGACCGGCGTGCCCGGTCTTGATGACATTCTGCTCGGCGGCCTGGCCTCTGGTCGAGTGTTCCTGCTGGAAGGCAGTCCAGGCACCGGCAAGACCACCATGGCCCTGCGCTTTCTGCTTGAAGGCTCTCAGGCAGGCGAGCGCGGTCTTTACGTGACCTTGTCCGAAACGGCCGTCGAGCTTCGCCACACCGCGGAGGCGCACGGATGGACTCTCGACGACAAGATCGAAATTTTCGAGGTTGTGCCGCCGGAAAGCCTGCTCGACGCCGACCAGCAGCAGAGCCTGCTCTACTCGTCCGATCTGGAACTCGGCGAGACGGTGAAACTGATTTTCCAGGCCGTTGAGCGCAGCAAGGCCCAACGGGTGGTACTCGACTCGCTCTCCGAGATCCGCCTGCTGGCGCAAAGCTCGCTGAGGTACCGCCGCCAAATCCTGGCGTTGAAGCACTATTTTGCACGCCACGGCGCCACCGTCCTGATGCTTGACGATCTCACGACCGACACGTTCGACAAGACGGTCCACAGCGTTGCGCACGGCGTCATCCGGCTGGAGGAGATGACGCCCGACTATGGGGCGGAGCGGCGCCGTTTGCGTGTCGTGAAGTATCGCGCGCAAGGCTTCCGCGGTGGCTACCACGACTTCGTCATCCGGGCCGGCGGCGCGCGCGTGTTTCCGCGCCTCGTCGCGGCCGAACATCGTCGCGAGTTCGAGCGGCTCCGCATCCGGACCGGTAATCCGGCGTTCGACGACTTGCTGGGTGGCGGGATCGAACAAGGGTCCAGCACCCTGCTGGTCGGACCGGCCGGTTCCGGCAAGACGACGCTGGCATGGCAGTTCGTGGCCGAAGCCATCCGCAAGGGCGACAAGGCCGCGATGTTCCTGTTCGACGAGGAACTGGGTCTCCTGTTCGATCGGGCAAAGCCGCTCGGGTTTGACTTCGCCGCCATGCAGGCGACCGGCCGGCTCCTGATCACGCAACTCGACGCGGCGGAGCTATCGCCCGGTGAATTCGCCCACGATGTCCGGCGGGCCGCCGACGATCCGGCGGTCAAAACCCTCCTCATAGACAGTCTCAACGGCTACCAGGCCGCGATGCCGGAAGAGAACTCGCTCATCCTCCACATGCACGAGCTCATCCAGTATCTCAATCGCACCGGCGTCACGACGTTCGTCACCGTGGCACAGCAGGGCATCGTGGGTGACATGCGCTCGCCGCTGGACGTCACCTATCTCGCCGATGCCGTCATCCTGCTGCGCTACTTCGAAGCCGATGGCGCCGTTCGGCGGGCGCTGTCCGTCATCAAGAAGCGCGGCGGCAGGCACGAGGAAACGATCCGGGAATTCCGGATCGACGGCGGGCTTCACATCGGTGAGCCCTTGGCCAGCTTTCGGGGCGTTCTTCGTGGCACGCCCACTCTGCCCGGCGACCGCGCTCCGGGTCGTCCGGCGTCGCGCGGATGACCAGCGAGCAAGTGGAACGACCCCTCAAGGCACTGGTCCTGGCTCCCCGGGGTCGCGATGCCTCGGTTGCATGCACGCTGATCGAACAGACGGGCGTGACCTGCGTTGCCTGCCCGGCGCTCGGGGCCGTGGTCGACATCCTCGACGACGACGTCGCCTTCGTGCTGATCACGGAGGAAGCGATCCGTGGCGTGGACTTGAAGCCTTTGTCCGCATGGTTGGCCAATCAGCCTCCCTGGTCGGACCTGCCGTTCCTGCTGGTGACGAATCACGGGGGAGGCCCCGAACGCAATCCGATCGCTTCGCGCTGGCTGGAGACCCTGGGTAATGTCTCGTTCATCGAACGGCCGTTTCATCCCACGACGCTGCTCAGCGTCGCGCGGGCGGCGGTCAAGGGAAGACGGCGCCAGTACGAGACCCGTCGGCTGCTCTCCCATTTGCGCGAAAGCGACCGGCGCCTGCGCACGGCCCTGCAGGCCGGCCGCCTCGCAGCCTGGGAATTCGATTTTGTGACCTCCCGTCTGGCCGTGTCGGACGAGGGCAAATCGCTGCTCGGCCGAACGGTTGTTCGCGAAGTGGGACTCGACGATCTGATGCGCGGGATCGTGGCGGAAGACCGGAATCGGGTGGCTACTGCGCTCGGCCGCAGTGTCGCGACCGGGGAGGATTTCGCGGCCGACCTTCGTTTCGGACGACCAGACGGGCAGTTGCTCTGGCTCGACGTCCGGGCTCGTCTCGTGCGCGATCCTGGAGGGGCGCCGCGGCGGTTCGTCGGGCTGGCGTCGGACATCACGGTCCGCAAGTCGGCCGAGGAAACTCTTCAGGACATGAATGACCAGCTCGAAAAGCGGGTTGAGGAGCGCACCGCGCAGCTCCGCAGCGCACATGACGAGCTGGTGTCGGAGATCGCCGAACGCGAGCGTACGGAGGCGCAACTCCGCCAGATGCAGAAGCTGGAATCGATCGGCCAACTCACCGGCGGCGTCGCACACGACTTCAACAATCTGCTGACGGCGGTGATCGGCAATCTGGAACTGCTGCGCAAGCGGGTGCCGGCCAATCCCGCGAGCGACCGCCTCATCGACGGCGCCATGCAGGGCGCCCAGCGGGGCGCGGCCCTGACCCAGCGGTTGCTGGCCTTTGCACGTCACCAGGCGCTCGATGTCAGGCCGGTGGACATCGCCGCACTCATCCGCGGCATGGACGATCTTCTGCGCCGCTCGATCGGAACGTCGGTCACCATGTTGCAGGATCTTCCGCGCGCAATGCCGCCCGCCCATGTCGATGCCAACCAGCTCGAACTCGCCCTGCTCAATCTCGTGGTCAACAGTCGCGATGCCATGCCGGAGGGCGGTACCGTGACGCTCTCGCTCGATGTGGCCGAGACCGGCGCGGCGCGGGATCTCGCGGCCGGTCGCTATGTAAGGCTCACCGTCGCCGACACGGGCTCGGGCATGGACGACGAAACGCTTCGCAAGTCGATCGAGCCCTTCTTCTCGACGAAGGATGTCGGCAAGGGAACCGGGCTCGGCCTGTCGATGATCCATGGCCTTGCGCAGCAGCTTAAAGGGACATTGCGCTTGTACAGCACGCCGGGCCGCGGGACGCGGGCCGAGCTGTGGCTGCCGATGGCCCAGGGTGCGGCCGAGACGGTGGCGGCGCCGGTCGCGAACGGCGAAGCCGATGCGCGGAGGGCCGCGAAGCTCCTTTTCGTGGACGACGATTTCCTGATCAGCCTCAGCACGACATCGTTGCTGGAAGATCTCGGCCACACGGTCGTCACGGCTTCTTCGGGTGCGGAGGCGCTCGAAGTGCTGCGTGGCGGCGAGCCGATCGACATGATGATCACCGACTATGCCATGCCCGGCATGACCGGCCTGCAGCTCGCCGAGGAGGCGCGTGCACTCCGACCCGGCCTGCCGATCCTGCTGGCGACCGGCTATGCCGACCTGCCCACCAAGAGCGGCTTTGAGTTGCCTCGCCTCAACAAGCCTTACCAGCAGATGCAACTCGCCGAGCAGATCCAGGGCCTGCTCGGCTGAAGGTCGCGCGATGGACCGGCGTCAGGCCTTGATGCGCGTACCCATGGTCCACATGACGCCGAAGGGGTCGCGCAGCTGGCCGTAGCGGTCGCCCCAGAACATGTCCTGCACGGGCATGGCGATCGTGGCACCGGCCTTCACTGCCTTGTCGAAGGCCGCGTCGACATCCTCGACCTGGAGATGGAGCATGAAGCCGGCCGGCTTCTCCAGCGGCGCGCCGTGCTCGGGGAAGGGGTCGGCCAGCATCAGCGAGCCGCCGTTGATCACCAGATGGATGTGCATGTACCGGCCCTTGTCGTCGGGCGGCATGCGCGCGACTTCCTTTGCGCCGAACGCCGCAACGTAGAAGTCCGCGGCCTTGCCGGCGCCGTTGACCGAGAGATAGGGGCAAGGGCCGCCGAGGACGGGGGGCTGCTGGGGTGCGGTCATGACAGTCTCCTTGGCTGATGGTGTATCCCGAGGACGAACGGCCTGTTCCGATCCCGACATTGCCGCCGCGATTTTCTTCAGCCGGCAGACAAGCGGTCGAGATGCTGGCGGATATGCGCGGCCTCCGCCGGCGTGTTGGCGAGCGCGATCGCCTGGCCGAAAGCCTTGCGGGCCTCGTCCGGCCGCTTGAGCTTCTCGAGCAGTGCGCCCTTCACCCCGTGGAAATAGAAATAGCCCCGCAGCCGCTCGCCGAGCGGCTCGATCATGTCCAGCGCGGCTTGCGCTCCCTTGACCTTGGAGACCGCCACGGCGCGGTTGAGCGTCACGACGGGTGACGGCTGCAGGCGTTCGAGGTTGGCGTAGAGCAGGTCGATCTGCGCCCAGTCGGTGTCTTCCGCGCGCGTGGCACGCGCATGCAGGGCGGCAATGGCCGCCTGGATCTGATAGGGGCCGGGCTGGCGATGGCGCATTGCCTTGTCGATCAGCGCCAGGCCCTCGGCGATGCGCGGCCGGCTCCACAGGCTGCGGTCCTGGTCTTCCAGCAGCACGACGTTGCCGCTTTCGTCGAAGCGCGCCTTTGCCCGTGCACGCTGCAAGAGCATCAGCGCCGTGAGGCCCATGATTTCCGGCTCCGTGGGAAACAATCGCAGCAGCAGACGCGAGAGCCAGATCGCTTCCTCGGCCAGCGGCTTGCGCGCCTCGACTTCCTGGCTGTTGCTGGAGGAATAGCCCTCGTTGAACAGCAGGTAGATCATCGCGGCCACGACCGCGAGCCGCTCCGCGCGCTCGGGCGCTCCCGGCGTCTCGAAGGCGATGCCGGCCGCCCCGATGCGCGCCTTGGCGCGCGTGATCCGCTGCTCCATGGCCGCCTCGCCGACGAGGAAGGCCTGCGCGATCTGCTTCACCGACAGGCCGCAGACGATGCGCAGCGCCAGCGCGATCTGCTGCGTGGCCGGCAGGTCGGGATGGCAGCAGACGAACAGCAGGCGGAGGATGTCGTCCTTGTAGTGCTCGCCGTCGAGCCGGTCGGCCAGCGATGCCTCGGCATCCTCGAGGTCCGAAAGCACCGCCTCGTCGGGCAGCTCCGTCATCCGCGTTTGGCGGCGCACCTGGTCCATCGCGGCGTTGCGGCCGACCAGGATCAGCCAGGCGACGGGATCGCGCGGGGGACCGTTCTGCGGCCAGTTCTTCAGCGCGCGCAGGCAGGATTCCTGGAAGGCTTCCTCGGCCGTATCGAGATTCCGGAAGTAGCGCAGCAGCGCGCCCATGACCTGGGGTCGCGCCGCGCCGAGGACCGGATCGATCCAGCCGAGATCGTTCATGCGGCCGGCTTCTTCTGGTCGGGAAGCTGGCTAGGATGAAACTCAGCCACCGGTCGGATCTCGTAGCTGCCGGTGCCGGGATTGGCCCTGGCCAATTCCTTCGCGGTGTCGATGGCGGCCTCCAGCGAGGCACAGTCGATGACGTAGAAGCCGAGAAGCTGCTCCTTGGTTTCGGCGAACGGCCCGTCGATCACCATCTCCTCGCGCCCCTTGCGCAGGGTCGTGGCCGCCGTGGTCGGCAGCAGGCGGGCCACCGGCCCCAGCCGGCCTTCCCTGGCAAGCTTGTCGTTGACGGCGTAGAGCCTGGTCATCGTCTGGTCGTGATAGTCCTTGGACCAAGCCCCGATGGCTTCCTCGGAATTGTAGCAAAGAATGGCGTAGAGCATGGGTCTGCGGTCCCTCTGTTACCCAGGACGTACGGGCGGGCCGCCTGCCGACAGCCCGATCGGAAAAATTATCGCCTATTCGGCGTCGGAAGAGGCGGGATTCTCGAAGGCGATGCCGGCCTTGAGGATGCGATAGCGGCCCTGCCGGATCTCGGCGGCCGCCACGATGCCGGTACGGGCGCTGCCGCCATCGAGGCACAGGCGGTCGCCTTCGAACAGATGCGTGTCGTCCATGCCGCTGATCGCCTTGTGCTTGTCGGGCGGCGTATGGCCGTGCACCACCAGCGTGCCGCCGAACCCCTGCTTCCAGTCGAGGAAGCCGTGGTTGATCCAGGCCCAGCGCGCCTCGGTGAAGATCAGCCAGGGGCGGGCCAGGAACTCGTCCTCTTCGGCGTGCGGGTCGAGGCCGCCATGGACGAACACGGTGTTGCCGAGCCGCACATGCGAGCGCATGCCCTGCAGCCGGTGGACCACCGCCTCGCCGAGCGCCTCCTTGAGCAATTCCTGATCGGCATGGGTCGCCGGATGCCCGGCGCGCTTGGCCATCTCGTCGAGCAGGATGTGCCCGCCCATGCGTTTGGACAGCCACATGGTCTCGGCCTTGTGCGCATGCGGCCCGCCGACGACGGTGAGCATCATCATGATCTCATGGTTGCCCATCAGCCGGTCGACATGGTCGACACCATGAGCTTCCTCGCTGCCGGCCCATTGCTCCAGAACGCCGATACTGTCCGGTCCGCGATTGATCATGTCGCCGAGATAGATCAGGCGGCGTCGACCGTCGGCCTCGCCGGCAAGTCTTGCAATGGTCGCCAGCAACGCCTTGAGTTCGGCCGCGCAGCCGTGCACGTCGCCGATGGCGAACACGGTCTCTCCCTTCAGGTCGAAGGGCGCGGGCTTCCATTCGGAAATTTCGACGGGCAGGGCGCTCATGGAGGGCGAGGTTAGCCCTATCCGACGCGGCGCTCCACCATGGCGGGCGGCTTGCGGTCGAACTCTTCCTTGATGCTGCGGTTGAGATCGTACTTCAGGGGTATGACCGCATCGCGCTGGACCCAGACCTGTGCAGCGAGCGTGTACTTGTCCGCGTCCAGCGTATCGATGCCGATATCCCCGACATTCAGGACCCGCGGGTCGCGTTCGATCAGGCTCTTCAACCGCGAGATGGCCGTGCCGATATCTTCGTTGGCGGGACGGGGAACGCGGAACTCGAGCCGGGCGGTATCGTTGCGGGTCGGGACCTTGACGATCTCACCCCACAGCTTGCCGTTGGGGATGATGACGCGGGTATTGTCGTCGCCGTCGATCTCCGTGAAGAACAGGTTGATCTCGCGTGCGATGCCCGTGACGCCGCCGGTCTCGACACGATCCCCGATGTGGAACGGACGGAACACGACCAGCATGATGCCTGCCGCAAGGTTGCTGAGCGTGCCCTGCAGCGCCAGGCCGATGGCGATGCCCAGCGCACCGAGCACGGCCACGAAGCTCGTGGTGGCGATCCCGAAGGTCGTGAGGACGGCGACGAACGTGAACACGAGAACTGTGTAACGCGCTGCGTTGCCGAGAAAGAGCGCGACGGTTCGGTCGATGCGCGGTGTTTGCTCGCACAGGCGCACGACGGCCGTATAGAGCAGCCGCGAGGCCATCCATCCGACGCACAGGATGATGATGGCGCCCACGACCCGAAGGCCATAGGTGGTGATCAGGGCCACCAGCACATTGGCGGCGTTGCTCCACTGTTCCTCGATACCCATGAGGAACGCAACGCTGAGCGGGCGACGGTGGTTGCCTCGCTTCCGGCGGCAACGCGATCGCTACAGCGCGTCGTTCTCGCGGATGAAGGTGCGAACGCGCGGCATGATCTGTTCGCGCCACTTGCGGCCGTTGAAGATGCCGTAATGGCCGACCCGCGGCTGTTCCCAATGCACGTGGCGCGCACCGGGAATGTTCGGCGTGAGCGCGTGCGCGGCCTTGGTCTGGCCGACGCCGGAAATGTCGTCGAGTTCGCCTTCGACCGTCATCAGCGCCGTCTCGATGAAGGACGGGTCGATCTTGCGGCCGCGGCTCACCCATTCGCCGCGCGGCAGCAGATGTTCCTTGAAGACGACCTCGATGGTCTGGAGATAGAACTCGGCGCTGAGATCCATCACCGCCAGATATTCGTCGTAGAACGTGCGATGCGCGTCGGCCGGATCGTCGTCGCCCTTCACCAGGTGCTCGAACTGACGCATGTGGGCGTTCACATGGCGGTCGAGGTTCATGCTGATGAATGAGGTCAGCTGCAGGAAGCCCGGATAGACGCGACGCAGGGCGCCGGGATAGTTGAGCGGCACCGTCGAGATGACGTTCTGGCGGAACCACATCATCGAGTTGCGCATCGCCAGGTCGTTGGGGACCGTCGGGCTGACGCGCGTATCAATCGGGCCACCCATGAGGGTGATCGACTTGGGCTGGCGCGGCTCCTTCGCCTCGGCCATCAGCGCCGCGGCGCCCATCACGGGCACCGAAGGCTGGCAGACGGCGATGACGTGGACGTTGGGGCCGAGGTAGCGGCAGAAGTCGGCGACGTAGTCGATATAGTCGTCGAGGTCGAAGTTGCCCTGGGCGAGCGGCACGTCGCGCGCATCGATCCAGTCGGTGATGTGAACGTCGTGGTCGGGCAGCAGCGCCTCGACCGTGCCGCGCAGCAGGGTGGCGTAGTGGCCGCTCATCGGCGCCACGACCAGCACCTTCGGGTCGCGCCGGGTCGTGTCGCGGTGGAAGTGCAGGAGCTGGCAGAACGGCTTGCGCAGAAGGATCTCTTCGTTGACCGCGACGGTCTCGTCGCCGACCTGCGTGGTCTTCAACCCGAACGCCGGCTTGCCGTAGTTCTGGGTCAGGCGGGTCATGATCTCCGCGCCGGCGGCGACCGACTTGCCGAACCAGGTTTCCGCCCACGGATTGTAGGGGCTGGAATAGACCTGTTCGAGAGCGCTGGCCCACATCCGGATGGGGGTCGCGAGCTGGCGCTGGAATTCGTAGGCTTGATAAAGCATGGGGCGCGGATTGTACGCTCCGAACCGCCTATGTCACGCTCATAGTGCGTCGCAGCAATCGTGAAAAATCAATGACTTAGAGTAACCGCCCCACGGCATTGGCGATGGTTTCAGCCTTGGCGTCGTGGGTGAAGTGGGTCACGAAGCGGCCGTTACGGTCGAGCAGGTACACGATCGAGGAGTGATCCATCAGGTAAGGAGAGCCCTCCTTGCCCGGGACCTTCTGGAAGTAGACGCGATAGGCCTTGGCCACGTCGGCGATCTGCTGCGGCGTGCCGGTGAGGCCGATGATGCCCGCCCCGAAGTTCGGCACGTAGCCCTTCAGCAGTGCCGGCGTGTCGCGTTCGGGGTCGATCGTGATGAATACGAGGTTCACCTTCTTGGCGGCGTCCGGTCCGAGCTTCTCCACCGCCGTCTCCATCAGCAGCAGCGAGGTCGGGCAGACGTCGGGACAATAGGTGAAGCCGAAGTAGATCAGTGTCGGCTTGCCCTTGAGCTGGTCGCTGGAGAACGGCCGTCCGTCCTGGTCGACGAGCTGGAACGGACCGCCGATCGACGGCCGGCCTCCCTTGGTGGCGTCCCAGGCAATCCAGCCGGCGGCGACCGCAAGGGCCGCGATCCAGACGCCGAGCAGCGCCTTCATGGTGCGTGACATGCCGCGGAACATGGGCCGGACGGGCCGTCTCGACAAGCCGGACCGCTCGTCGCACAACCTCATGTGATGACGGGACGCATCCTGGTTCTGGGCGGCGGCTTCGCCGGCCTGTGGAGCGCGCTGGCGGCGGCACGGGCGCGCGCGACGTTCGGCGCCGATCTCGAGATCGTGCTGGTGAACGACACGCCCTGGCATTCGATCCGTGTGCGCAATTACGAAGCCGACCTGTCGGATACCCGCGTCGCGCTCGACGACGTGCTGGGACCAGTCGGCGTACGGCACCTTCAGGGAAGAGTCACGGGCATCGATGTCGAGAGTCGTTCCGTGGCCTACGAGGCCGACGGCTCGGCGCAGAACATCGGCTACGACCGCCTCGTCTTCGCGCTGGGCAGCCGGCTCGCGCGCCCGCCGATTCCCGGCCTCGCCGAGCACGGCTTCGACGTCGACACCCATGACGCCGCGATTCGACTTAATGAACACATCGCTCGGTTGGGTGCCGATGCATCGACCGTGCTGGTGGTGGGCGGCGGACTGACGGGCATCGAGACGGCGGCCGAAATGCCGGGAAAGCTGCGCGCGGCCGGCGTCGCGACGCCGCGCGTGATCCTGGCCGACCATGCGCCGCGCATCGGCTCGGACATGGGTGCCGAAGCGATGCCGGTCATCGAGGAAGCCTTGGCGGCGCTGGGCGTCGAGACCCGCGGCGGCGTGTCGGTCGTCGCAGTCGATGCCACGGGCGCGACGCTGGCAGGCGGCGAGCGTATCGAGGCCGCGACGGTCGTGTGGTGCGCCGGCATGCGCGCCCATCCGCTCACGTCGGCCTTTCCCCTCGAACGCGACCGCCTGGGTCGCCTGCCGGTCAATCCGACCCTGAAGATCCGGGGCCTCCGGGCCGAGTTCGCCGCCGGCGATGTCGCGTAGTTCCTGATCGCCGGCACGCACGGTTGCGTCATGTCCTGCCAGCACGGGCGCCCGATGGGTCGCTTTGCCGGGCACAACGCCGTGTGCGACCTGCTCGGCCGGCCGATGCTGCCGCTCGAAATCGGCTGGTACACGACCATCCTCGATCTCGGACCGTGGGGCGCGCTCTATACCGAGGGCTGGGAACGCAGGCTGGTATCGCGCGGCGCCACGGCCAAGCGCACCAAGGAACTCATAAACCGCGAGCGCATCTACCCGCCGCGTTTCGGCGGCCGGCAGGCGCTGCTTGATGCGGCAGCGCCGACAGTGCAGACACCACCGGTGAAATTCGGGTGAGGAAAGACAGATGTTCTACGATGCCAGCAAGCGCGACCACGGACTGCCGCAGGATCCGCTGAAGGCGCTGATCGTGCCGCGGCCGATCGGCTGGATCTCGACCGTCGACGGCCAGGGCCGGGTCAACCTCGCGCCCTACAGCTTCTACAACGGCGTCGGCGAGTTCCCGCCCATGGTCTATTTCGCCATCACCGGCACCTACGGCGACACGCCGACCAAGCACAGCCGCATGAACGCCGAGGAGACCGGCGAGTTCGTGGTCAACATGGTGACCGCGGAGATGAGCGAGAAGATGAACATCACCACCGCGATGGTGGCCTACGGCATCGACGAGATGAAGCTCGCGGGCCTGACGCCGGAGCCCTGCCGCTTCGTGAAGCCGCCGCGGGTCAAGGAATCGCCCATCGCGCTCGAATGCAAGTACTGGAAGACGATCGAGCTTCCGGAAGAGCCCGGTCACGAAGCCAAGCGCGGCTCGATCGTGCTGGGACAGGTGGTCGGCATCCACATCGACGACGCCATCCTGAAGGACGGCCGCGTCGACATCATGTCGATGAAGCCGGTCGCGCGGCTGGGCTACAGCGAATACACGACGACCGAAAACGTCTGGAAGATGCGCCGCCCGGACGATCCGCGGTTTCAGTAATTCAAACTGTCGTCCTGAGCGCAGCGAAGGACCTGACGGAACGACCAGTGGACTCCTGAGCGAGCGTGAGATCCTTCGCTGCGCTCAGGATGACGAGTTAGTGAGCCGCGACGACCGGCGCCACTGACCGTGCCATCGCCAGCACGCGCTTGTCGGCCATGGTCTCGCCCATCAGCATGAAACCCACCGGCAGCTCGCCCTGGGCGTGGCAGGGCAGGCTGATGCCGCAGCGGTCGAGGAAGTTGCCGACCGTGGTGTTGCGCAGCAGCAGCAGGTTCTTCTTCGTGAATCCCTCGGGCGTCGAGACTTCCTCGATCGTCGGCGCGACGATGGCGCAGGTCGGCATGATCACCGCGTCGTAGTTCGAGGTGATGGCCGAGACGCGGCGGCAGAGGTCGGCGCGCTTGGCTAAAAGCTCGATATAGTCGGCGGCGGTCATGTCCTTGCCGCGCATGATTCGCGGGTGGACGAACGGGTCGTAGTCCTTGCCGCGCCGCGCGATCAGCTCCTTGTGCCAGGCATAGGCTTCGGAGGCCGCGAAGCCGCCCTTGGCGTTGATGGTTGGCAGTTCGTTCAGCTCGGCAAGATCGATCTCCTCGATCTTCACGCCCTTGGCCGCCAGCGCCTTGGCCGCACGCTCGAAGGCCTTGGCCACGGTCGCATCGAGGTCATCCATCACGAAGTGCTTGGGGATGGCGAAGCGCAAGCCGGCGAGCGGCGCCGCGTCTGGCACCGAGATCGTCTCTGCGGCGAAGACCGCATCGACGATGGCGCAGTCCTCGACCGAATTGGCGAGCGGTCCGATCGAATCGAGCGAGGTCGAGAGCGGGACCACGCCGTCGATCGGCACGCGGCGCGCCGTCGGCTTGAAGCCGACCAGGCCGCAGACCGCGGCCGGAATGCGCACCGAGCCGCCGGTGTCGGTACCGAGAGCGGCAACGGCCATGCGGTCGGCCACCGAGACGGCCGCGCCGGCCGAGGAGCCGCCGGGCACGCGCGTGCGATCGGCCGGATTGCCCGGCGTGCCGTAATGCGGGTTGAAGCCGACACCCGAGAAGGCGAACTCGCTCATGTTGGTGCTGCCGACGATCACCGCGCCGGCGGCCCGCAGGCGCGCCACGACCGGCGCGTCTTCGGTCGCCGGCTTGGCGTCGTCGAGCGCTTTCGAGCCCGACAGCGTCGTCTCGCCCGCGACGTCGCACAGGTTCTTGATCGAAACCGGAATG
>JAKFVZ010000039.1 GCA_021732965.1 Reyranella sp. | reverse complement strand
TCACCTGCCCCCAGAGGATCTTGGTCGCGGACATAGCGACGCAAGATCAGGCCGTTACTCTTCGTCAGTACAAGAGCAGGATCACGCGGAGCGCTTGCGCGGCGGCCCTGGCGTGTAATTCGGAAAGGATCAGACTGCTTGAACGCCACTGTGGATGACGAAGTGAAGAGCCGCTGCCGAGCCGGGAGACGGTCTTCGCGCCGTCGCGCGCTCACTGGTTAGAGCCCCAACCCTCGACTCCGTCTGAAGGACCAGTTCACGTCGCCGCCGGGCAACACGACTCCTGAGATGACACGGCCAACACGCTGCTCGAGCGCCGGCCGCCAGGGCACCAGGCTGAAACCCAGCCCATCATCGATCATGGCGAACCTTCCGCTCGAAAGCTGCGTGGAACCGACCAGCGTCCCGGCGACGTGGTTACCACGAATGGCGGGCTGCCATTCCCGGCCCCGCTCGGCGGCGAGCGCCCTGCCGGTGTGCTCGATGTCGCGGGCCTCCAGCCGCTGCACCAGGTCTTTGAGTGAGTTATGATGGAAGTGGCTGCGGGGGCCCGCATCGATCTCAAATTGCGAGCGCCCGAGTCCAGGGCCCGATTGACGCACTTGGCGAGCGGCGGGCAGAAGCCGATTAGCCGTGTATTGATGTTCGATTGCCGAGCGAGCTAAATTGGCAGGCTCGCCGATGGCGGCCAATGTACCGTGAGCTTCTCGCCTCGGCGAAACTGCTCGACGTAGCCCGGTGTCCTGTTTGATCGATGAACATGGACCCTCTCGCCGCTATCCAGCAGCAACTCCAGGTCGGTGACGGCTCCCAAGTACGTTATGGTGTCGATCGTGCCCTCAAGCTCATTGTGCGGTGATCCGCTGGGCGCGGCTCCGAGTTCGATCATCTCGGGCCGGACAACCAGCGCCTCGGCGGGCCCGCTGATCCTGTCGGCTTCAAATCTCAGCAGCTGACCAGCTTGGTTGCGAAAATAGCCGCCACCTTCGTCGCGACCGGTAATGAAATTCGACAGGCCGATGAAGTTTGCGACGAACCGGTTGGCCGGTCGCTCGTAAACGTCCCGCGGCGTGCCGACCTGCTCGACCTTGCCGGCATTCATGACAACGATGCGGTCGGCAATTCCCACCGCCTCTTCCTGGTCGTGGGTGACGAAGATGGTGGTGAGATTGAGCGATGACTGCAGGCGCCTGATCTCGGTGCGGACCTCCACCCGAAGTTTTGCATCCAGCGCCGACAGAGGCTCGTCAAGCAGAAGCACGTCCGGCTTGATGACGATGGCACGGGCCAGCGCCACGCGTTGCTGTTGGCCTCCGGAGAGCTGCCGCGGGTACCGCTCGGCGTAGTCTTCCAGCTGGACCAGCGCCAGGGCCTCGCGCACCAGGCTCGCGGCGTCCGGGCGCTTAATCCGCCGCATCTGCAGGCCGAACGCGATGTTGTCGGCGACCGTCATGTGGGGAAACAGGGCGTATCCTTGGAAGACGATTCCGGTGTTGCGGCGATAGGTCGGCAGGTTAGTGACGTCGCGGTCGTCGAAGCGGATGACGCCATCCGAGGCTTCGGTCAGGCCCGCAATCATGCGCAACGTGGTCGTCTTGCCGCAGCCACTTGGCCCGACAAGGGCGACCAACTCGCCCTGCTCGATCCTGAGCGACAGCCCATCGACCGCGAAGCCGGCGCCGTATTTCTTGTCAACTCTCTCGAGTGTGATCGTCGCCATGATTGCCTCAGAAGACGCGTGTCAACTTGAAGAAGCGATCCGACAGCACGAGAGCGCCGCCGATCACCAACGTCTGCACCGTCGCGACAGCCGCGATGGTCGGATCGATGTTCCATTCGAGGTAGTTCACCATCTCGATCGGCAATGTCGTGCGCCCGGGACCGATGAGAAACAACGACTTTTCCAGGTCGATGAACGACACGACGAAACTGAACATCGCGCCCGCGACGATGCCCGGGCGAATGACGGGCAAGGTGATGCGAAAGAACGTCACAAGCGGCGTCGCGCCGAGGCTCATGGCCGCCTCGGCAAGCGAGCGATCGACTCCGATCAACGACGCGGTGACGAGCCGCACCGTCCATGGCAGGGCGATCAGCGTATGGGCGAGGACCAGGCCGAACAGACTGCCGGCAAGCGGCACGTCGGTGGCGACCTCGACTTCGATAAAGAACATGTAGATTGCAGCGCCGCTGACAATGCCCGGCACGACCATGGGCGACATCAGCACAGCGTGCACGGCTTCCCGTCCGGCGAACTCCGACCGCGCCAGTGCAAGTGCCGCGGGAACGCCGACGACAAGGCTGATCGAGGTGGCGATCGCACCGAGCTCCAGGCTCAGCAGGAAGCCATGAAGGAAACGGTCGACGCGCCAGGCATTGACATACCAATGCAGAGTGTAGCCGGACGGCGGGAAGCTGATGATCTTGTCGTCGAAGAAGCTTACCCAGACGACCGCGACCAGAGGCGCCAGGACGATGGCAAACGTCGCGTAGGCCGCGACGACGAGCGGCTGGCGACGCAGATTGACGGCGCGGGACGCCATCAGACCTTCCCGTAGCGGCGCTGCAGGGCGACGCTGGCAAGGATGGTGAGCGTTAAGGTCACGACAATCAGCACAAAGGCCATGCTGGCTGCGAACGGCCAGTTGAACACCTTGATGGCCTGTTCGTAGACCTTGGGCGCCATCATCTGGAAGGATGGCCCACCGATCAGGACGGGCGTGGCATAGGCGTTCATCGCCAGGACGAAACAGAGCAGCGAGCCCGAGAACACGCCCGGCATGATCATGGGCAGGAGGATGCGGCGGAACATGGCCAGGGGTGTCGCACCCAGGCTCATCGCGGCCTCCTCATAGGTCTCCGCGACGCCGTCGAATACGCTCTGCAACGAGACGATCATGATGGGCAGCAGCACGGAGATCAGGCCGATACCCACGGCCGAGCTGGTGTACAGGATGCGCACGGGGTCCGTGAGGATGCCGATATGGATGAGTGCCTCGTTGACCAGGCCCTTGTCCGCCAGGAGCACCATCCAGCCCGCAGCGCGAGCGGCATTTCCCATTAGCAGCGGGATGACGATCGCCAGCACCAGCAGCGTCTTAGCCGACCGATTCCTAAGTCGTGACAGGTAGTAGGCGGCCGGCAGCGCCAGGACGAGGCAGGCCAGGGTCGAGGCCAGCGCCAGCCACAGCGTCCGAAACAGCACACCCAGATAAAAGCTGTCACCGAAGAAGCGCGCATAGTTCTCAAGTGTGAGCGCCTCCACCATCATCTCGCCGGGCGAGAAGCGGTTGAGGCTGTAGCGCGCCATCAGGCAGAGCGGCAGAATCAGACAAAGCAACACCAGGATGAGGCTCGGAGCCAGCAGCGAGTAGGTGCTAACGGTCTCGCTGCGCAAGGCAATGCCGGTCGGCCGGCGCCTGACGGCGCCTCCGCTGGCCAGCGTCATGCCTTGAATTCTTTGTTCCACCACTCGACCCACTTGCTGTCGTTCTTGGCGGCGTACTGGTAGTCGACGAAATTGAACTTCGCGATCTGCGCCGGCGTGAAAGCGATGGCGGCGCGCACTTCCGGTGACATGATCGCGTTGGTCGTCGAGGGCGGGTAGGAGGTGAGTTCGGCGATCTTGCCGATCGGTTGGGGTTCCAGCATCGCGTTCAGGTAGTAGTAGGCCGCATCGCGGTTGAGGCCGCGCTTGGGAAGGCCGGCGCCGAACGAGGTGAAGATTGCCCCTTCCTTGGGATAGGACCATTTCACCGACAGGCCCTCCTTGGCCCACTGGATGATGCGCGAGCTGTAGTTCGCCGAGATCCAGACTTCCTCCGACTTGAAGGCCGCCGCCAGCGCCTGGTGCGAGGGATAGAGGCGCGGCTTCACGGCCTTCTGCATCTCGAGCAGCGCAGGGAATGCCTTGTCGACATTAGCCATGGTGCCGCCATGCGACAATGATGCGGCGTATATATATTGGAAGTAGAGCTGATTGTTCAGCCCGACCCGGTCGGCCCACTTGGGATTCCATAGGTCGGCGAACGAGGTCGGCTCGGGGACCTTGGTTGGATTGTACATCAGAACGATGCCGCCGTAGATCCAGGTCACCATGTAGGGCACGCGCAACTTCTCGTCGATGAACTTCCAGTTCGGAATGCGCGAAATGTCGAGCGGCTCGAGGACACCCGCCGCGTTCATCTCGAAGCCATCGGCATCGCTCAGCCAGGCAACATCGATGCTGCCGCGCGGCAGGCGCCGCTCAGCCAGCAGCTTGGCCTTGCGTTCCGGCGGCAGGCTGAGCTCGTGGACAATCTTGATGCCCTTGCTGTTAATGAAAGGGCCTTCGAAGGCGTTGATGACGCGCTCGTTCCAGTCGCCGCCCCAGTTGGCGACGCGCAACTCGCCGGACTGAGCGCGGGCCGGCAGGCCGGACAGAATCGCGGGGCTCGCAAGGCCGACGGTGCCGATGATGGACAGGCGTCGACGCGTGATGCGCGGGTTCGTCATCATAATCTCCTGATCAAGCTTCGATATCAGTGATGAGCATGCAGCCCGGTGCATGGGTAATGCAGATCGGCGGCCGGGCCTGGCGAATCGCGACCTGCGGCGTCACCCCGCAGGCCCAGAACACCGGCACTTCGCCGGGAAGCACGTCAATGGGCCCACCCCAGTCTGGCCGGTCCATGTCGGCAATGCCGATCGCTGCCGGGTCGCCGAAATGCACCGGCGTGCCGTGGGCGTTGGGATAGCGCGCCGTCACTTCGATGGCGCGCACGGCATTGGGCACGCTGAACGGACGCATCGACACCACCAGCCCGCCGCCGAACGGCCCGGCCGGCACGGTCGGCACGTTGGTGACAAAGACCGAGGGTGTGCGCCCTACTTCGAGATGACGCAGCGGCAGGCCGCCAGCCTGCAGCGCCGCATCGAAGGAATACGAGCAGCCCAGAACGAACGCCACGAAGTCGTCCTGCCAGAGATCGCGGATGTCGCGCGACTGACCGGCCAGCTCGCCGTCGCGATAGATGTTGTAGAGGGGAACGTCGGTGCGGATGTCGATGTCGGCGCCCAGCGTGCGCATCATCGGGTCGCCCCGGTCGGACACGCCGACGAGGGGGCATGGCTTGGGATTGCGCTGGCAGTAGGTCGAGAAGTCCTGGGCGTAGGATGCAGGCAGGATGGCGAGGTTGCCCTGCAGCATGCCGGGTGCCAGCCCGCCGGTCTGGTCGGCGAACGCACCGCGGCGGATCCTGGTGCGGATAGCGGACACCGGCTCCTTGGCGAACTCTCGGCGCTCGGAAGCCGGCACATGCGAGCCCGCCAGCGGTTCAACCGCATTGTCCATAGCCCCCACTCCACCCCTGTTAATCCTTACAAAACCATAGACGTCAACTCGATTGGCGATCCAATCATCTGTTTCAATCACACTGATAACAGACATCTATCGAAGACCGCCGGCCGCACCGCGTTTGGCTGCATCCCGCGCGATCGTCGACAGGGCGGCGTAGAGCGTGGCGCTCGGCGATCTCAGGTAGCTCGCCGTGTAGGTGAGTCCCTCGAAGCGGATGTCGATGTCGACCGTCCGCAACTCGCGTTTGGTGACATGGGCCTGCACGATCTGGAGGGGCAACGCGGCGATGCCCCATCCCTGCAACGCCATGTGCAGGATGGTGCGGATCGACGTCGAGCAATGGATCTTGGCGTTGGCGACGCTGGACGTCTTCAGCACGTCATGGATCGCCTCGAAGATCGGTGTGCGGCGGGGGAAGGTGATCACGGTGTAACCGGCGATGTCTGGACCTTTCAGGGGTGCCTTGGGCAGTCGCAGGCTTGGGCTCGCCACCCAGACGAAGTCGCAGCGGCTCAGCACATGATTCTCCGCGCCCGGTGCGTCAATCGGACCGAGCATGAAGGCGATGTCGACCTCGTTGTGCAGGACGTGGTTGCGCAAGTTGAACGAGATGTCGGAGACCATCTCGATGTTCATGCGCGGATACACCCGGTTGACCTCGGCCATGAATTCCATGAACCACGTATTGGCGATTGTTTCCGAGACACCGATGCGAACGATGCGCGAGATATTGTCCCGACTCATGAAGTTCTGTTCGATCTCGTTCGTCAACGCCATGAACCGCTCGGCGTATTCGAGGAAGCGCCGGCCGGCGCTGTTCAGCTTGGCCGAGCGCGCCGTGCGATCGAACAATTCCACGCCGAGTTCCTGTTCCAGCGCGCGAATGCGAGCGGAGATCGCCGGCTGCGTCGTGTTCAGCCGTTCGGCCGCCGAATGGAAGTTTCCGATCATCGCCACCCAGTAGAACGTCTCGATGGGTTTGTGCCGCACGGGCTTCCTCCTTCGGACTGGGCGTTATCCGATGGGATGCCGGGTGATCCAGCCGCGTCGGTCGTCGACGCGCCCGCGCACCAGATCGGCATAGGCGCGGTCGAGCGCCTTGGCGACCTGACCCATGGCACCGTTGCCGACGGCAAGTCCATCGAGAGCCAGGACAGGCAGGATCTCCCAGGCAGTACCCATGAAGAACAGCTCGCTGGCGACGTGCAGCTCGCTGCGATCGATCGGCCGCTCGACGACCGGCAGGCCGAGCTCCTCGCGGGCCAGCACCAGGAGCGTATCGCGCGTGATGCTCTCCAGGATGCCGCCATAGACCGGTGGCGTGACCAGTGCACCGTCGCGCACCATGGCAACGCACGAGGCCGGCCCCTCTGTCACCTTGCCGTTGCGGTCGAGCAGGATGGTGGCGCCAAAGCCGGCACGCGTCGCCTCGAGTGCCGCAAACCGCGCATTGTGATAGTTGGAAAAGGCTTTCACACGCGGCGGCATGGACTGGTCGTCGATGCGGCGCCACGAGCTCACGCACGCCTTGACGCCGCGTTCGCTGCCCAGCGAGCTGTCGAACGGCCAGCTATCGATCAGCGTCTCAGTAGCAACGCCCTCGGGCACGAGGAGCTGGCGGACGATCCCCTTGGCGAAGCACCACGGCCGTATGTAGGTGTCCATCGCGGTACGGTTGCTGCGCAGCAGATCTAGGGTCGCCTCGACCAGGCCCTCGACGTCGTGCGGCATGGCCACGCGTGACAGGCGCGCGGAGTCTACGAACCGTTGCAGGTGCTCGTACAGCCGGAACACCAGCAGCGCGTCGCCGGCATCGGCGCGGTACGCCTTGATTCCTTCAAAGACGGCGGCGACCGAGGCATGGCCCACGGCATTGACGTGCACCATGGCCTCGGACCACGGCACAAACGCGCCCTCGCGCCATAGAAAGGCGGGGTTGGGCGTGTCGGCAGTGGAAAGAGCGTTGATCTGCATGGGAACCTACCTACCTGCCGGCCGGCGCGGCCTTCTGCTTGCGAAGAGAGTGGGTCGCGGCGAGATCGACCGATCGGTCGATTGGGTGCAGGACGACGCCATAGAGGTCGCGCGCGGCTCCGGTCGCGACGTAGCCATTCTCGACGTCGGCACGCACCAGCTCGGGGTCGCGCTCGTGGGGCTTGCCGACACCGCCGCCACCGGGCAGCTCCAGCCGCACGATGGTGCCCGGACGGAGCTGAACGATACGCTTGGGCTCGATCTCGATATTGGCGTCCGAGGTGACGCCGCCCGGCGCACCGGGCAGTCCGCCGTCCAGGCCGGGGGCGGCGTTATGGACGCGATCGTACATACCCGCGAAGTGTGCAGTGCCCGACGTGCGTACCTCGAAGGCCAGGACCTGCCCCAGCCCACCGCGGAAGCGGCCAGCGCCACCCGAATCGGTCCGCAAAGAGCGCTCCAAGATGCGCACCGGCGCCAGCGACTCGATCACCTCGGCCGCAACGTTGGCAACGCCGCTGGGAAAGGCAGTCGCGGCCATGCCGTCTTGATCCGACAACGCGCCGGTGCCGCCCGAGGCAAACCAGGTGAAGGCCGTTTCCTTGCCGGTCCGGCCGTCGATGCCCATGATGTGGCTCTCCCACAGCGCATCGGCGCCCGGCGCCATGACGTTGTCGGGCTCGACCCTCGACAAGGCGCCCATGACCAGCGACGGCAGATAGTGGCCGACCAGATGGCGGCCGCAGACCGCCGATGGTGGCTGCGCATTCAGGATCGATCCTTCAGGCGCGCGGATTTCGATCGGCCTGAAGCTGCCGTCATTGTTGGGAATGTCGGGCGACAGCACGCATTTCACGCCGTAGGTCGTGTAGGCCTTGGTGTAATTCAGGCAGACATTGATGCCGAGCTCGGAGGGCCCGGATGAGCCGTCGTAGTCGACGATCATGCGGTCGCCCTGCACGTCGATACGAACAGTGAGCGCCAGCGGATGATCGATGCCGTCGGCCTGCAATGAGTAGCGGTAGAGACCGTCCGGCAATTCGCGGATCCGGGCGCGCATGCCCTGCTCCGTACGATCGGTAATGGCATCGGACAGCGCCTCGATATCCTCCAGACCGAACTCATCGAGGAAGCGCACGAGCTGGCGACCACCCACCTTGTTGCCCGTAACCTGCGAATGCAGGTCGCCCACCGCCTCCTCGGGAGTACGCACGTTGGTACGGAGCATCTCCAGGAGAATCTCGTTGGGACGACCCGCGTCATAGAGCTTCATGATCGGAATGATCAGTCCCTCCTCGAACACCGACTTGGAATCGGCCGAGAGGCCGCGCCCACCGATGTCCTGCGTGTGACAGCAGCTGGCGAAGAACGCGACCAGCCGGCTGCGATGAAAGACCGGTGAGACGACGGTGATGTCGTTGAGCTGAGATGCCGTCTTCCAGGGGTCATTGGTGATCAGCACGTCGCCGTCGTTGAGCTGGTCGAGCGGATAGCGTTGCAGGAAATGGGTCATCCCGGTCGCCATCGAATTGATATGGCCGGGTGTGCCCGTCACAGCCTGGGCAACCATGCGGCCACGCCGGTCGAACACCGCGGCCGACAGGTCGCCGGCATCGCGTACGATCGAGGTGAAAGACGAACGCATTAAGGCTGCTGCCTGTTCATTCACCGTGGCGATGAGGCGGCTCCAGAGAATGTCGAGCACGAGCTGATCCATCGTTTCCCTCCGTTGCGGCCCTAGTGAAGACGGGCGGTCAGGTTGCCGAACGCGTCGACCTCGAGCTCGGCAGGCCCGGCCACGACGACGGTCGATTCCACTTCCTCGACGATGGCCGGTCCCTGCAGCCGCACACCGGCGGCCAGCCTGTATCGGTCGTAGACCGGCACTTCCTCGAGGCGCCTGTTGTCGAGCAGATAGACCTGCCGCGCGCCTTTCCGCGCAGCGTCTGTCGTCGCGCACGAAGCGTTACTCTTGGGGAGGTTCACGTTCGGGACGGCACCCAGAGTCACAACCCGCCACGACACGCATTCGATCTCGGCATCGGGAACGAGATGCCCGTAGAGTCGCCGGTAGACGTCTTCGAAGTTTGCACGGATGGCATCGACCGCCGCGGCGTCGAGACGACCCTCGGGCAGCGGCACGCGGACCTCGAAGCCCTGCTTCTGATAGCGCATGTCGACTGAACGTTGGTGGACAACCTGCCCGTCGGCCGCGCTGCTGCCGACCATCGCCGTTCCGCCTGTTTCCATCTGCGCTACCAGGTCGCGAACCGCCGCCCAATCGAGATTGCCCAGGCGGCCGGGATAGGAGCGCACGAAGTCGAACGACATCGGCGCCACTAGGAAGCCGATCGCCGACATGACGCCGGCTGCCGGCGGATAGATGACGCTGGGCGAGCCCAGGATCCGCGCGACACCGTAGGCATGGACGGGTCCCGCCCCGCCAAAAGCGAAGATCGGAAAACGTTCAACATCGCAGGCCCGTTCGACGGCATGGATGCGAGCCGCTGACGCCATACTCTCGTTTGCCAGGCGGTGGATGCCTGCGGCGGCCGCGACCGTATCGAGGCCGAGCGGCGCGCCGACTGCCACATCGATAGCGGCGGCCGCCGCCTCACGCGACAGGCTCATCTTGCCGCCGAGAAAGAAGCCAGCATCGAGATAACCCAGCACGAGGTCGGCGTCGGTCACGGTAGGCTGCCGACCGCCAAGGCCGTAGCAGGCGGGACCGGGCTTGGAGCCTGCACTGCGCGGCCCGACGCGCAGGCGCTTCAGGCCATCGACCTCGGCGATCGAGCCGCCGCCGGTGCCAATCTCGATCATCTCGACGACCGGGATCTTGATCGGAAGGCCACTCCCCTTCTTGAAGTGGTACCGCCGGTCGACCTCGAACTGGGG
The DNA here is from genome assembly GCA_021732965.1 of Reyranella sp. Classification (GTDB taxonomy): domain Bacteria; phylum Pseudomonadota; class Alphaproteobacteria; order Reyranellales; family Reyranellaceae; genus Reyranella. Next base: position 11,350 of record JAKFVZ010000039.1, on the reverse strand, counting down.
GGCGATCAGCGGCTCGCCATCGAGAATGACGCAGGCCTTGGCGGTAGTCCCGCCCATGTCGAAGGACAGCAGATTGGGATATCCGAGCAGGCGGCCGGAATAGGCAGCTGCGATCGCTCCCGCCGCCGGGCCCGATTCGACCAGCCGGATAGGAAATCGCGCAGCAACGTCGGCTTCGCACAATCCCCCGTTGGATTGCATGACGAGCAGGCGGCCGGCCACGCCGTTGGCGGCCAGGCGGCGCTGCAGGCGCAAAAGGTATTCCTCGGCGATACGCTGAACGTAGACGTTCGCCAGCGTGGTCGAGGTGCGCTCGTACTCGCGGATTTCCGGTACAAGGTCGCTCGACGTGGTGACCGCAAGGTCGGGCAACCGCTCGTGCAGTCGATCGCGGATGCGGTGCTCGTGCGCGGGATTGAGAAAGGCGTTGATCAGGCAGACGGCGACGGCCTGAGCACCCGATTCGCGCAAGGCTGCGACCACCCTGTCGATATCGTCGTCTTGCAACGCCACGAGGACGCTGCCGTCCGCCAGCACGCGCTCGTCGACCTCGAAGCGCAGCGGGCGCGGTGCCAGCGGCTCGGGACGCTGCAGGCGCAGATCGTACATCTCGAAACGGTGCTCGCGAGCGATATCGATGGCGTCGCGAAAACCCCGGGTGGTGACCAGCGCCGTACGCGCGCCTTTGCGCTCGATCAGCGCATTGGTGAAGAGCGTCGTGCCGTGCAGGAACTGCTGCACGCCGTCGCCCGACTGGCCGGCCTCCTTCAGCAGCTCGCCCGTGCCGGCCACGACCGCGTCGTCCGGCCTGTCCGGTGTCGTCAGCACCTTGGTGGCATGAAATATCGAGCCGTCGTCGCTCGAGACGATGAGGTCGGTGAATGTGCCGCCGATGTCCGCGCCGATTCGAAGAGCCATGAAGCATCCCGCCAATTGCCGAATGCATTTTATTAATTCTATATTGCGTTTTTCGCAATAGGTGTTTGATGCAGCCGCACTACCCCCCGGTTTGGGAGCCAAGGGCTTGACGCCGCTCGTTATCACGGTCATCTGCCCGCCTATGGCGTTCGAACTTCTCTGCGGATGAGCAAGCCGAGGCAGACTCGGCGCGCGGCGGGCGGTCAGTCCGTTCCGCTCGAGCGGGCCTCCAAGGCCCTTGATCTCGTGGCACGTTCGCCGCGGGGCTTGCGCGCGATCGAGATTTCTGAACTGCTCGACCTGCCGCAGCCGACGGCCTACCGCCTGGTCCGCCGCCTGGAGAAGATCGGCTACCTCGAATGCAATGGCCGCGACCTCTAGTACACGGTTGGTCCGCAATTGCGCGCGCTGGCGGCAGCGATCCAGACCGGTCAACCGATGGAACTGGTGGTCGAGGCGGCTGTCCAGGCGCTGGCCGACAACACCGGCATGTCGGCCTATCTTGCCGCACGCACCGGCTCGCAGGTGGCCCTCGTCAGCGTTCGCCTGCCTTCGGTGTCGAAGGGCGCGTCGATCTTCCCGGGCCATCAGTATCCGGCCCACGCCACGGCGAGCGGCCGGGCGATCATCGCCTTCCAGGGAGAGGAGGCGATCCGTCATTTCCTGCAACAGGCCAAGCTGGAACGGATCACCGAGCGCTCGGTGACCACAGCCGACCAGCTCATCGACGAGCTGGCAAAGGCGCGCAAGAACGGCTTTGCGACCGTACGCGACGAGATGGGCAACGGCCTGTGGGCACTGGCCGCCCCGGTTGCCGGCAATCCACTGCCGCAATTCGCGCTGGGCGTGGTGGCGCTGGCATCGCAGGTCAAGGCCGGCAGCGATACTGTCGGCCGTATCGCCCGCATGGTGATGCAGACGGCCGACGACCTGCGCGACGTGCTCGCCCAGCCCATCGCCTTCCGCGACACGCCCAGGCCGCCAACGGCCAATCGACGCCGGCGCACCACCACGCGCACCCTCTAGCCGCGCGCGGCGCGGATCGCGCGCCAGACGTTTTCGGGGGTTGCCGGCATGTCGAGATGGCGCACGCCGAGCGGAGTGAGCGCATCGACCACGGCGTTCATGATGGCAGGCGGCGTTCCGATGGTCGGGATTTCGCCCACGCCTTTGATGCCCAGTGCGTTGTTGGGCGACGGCGTCTGCAATGTGTGCGAGGCAATGAACGGCAGGTCCTCGGCACGCGGCAAGGCGTAGGTGTCGTAGCTCGAGGTCAGCAGCCGGCCGCTTTTGGGGTCGTAGCGCAGATGCTCGATCAGGGCCTGTCCCAGGCTCTGCGCGATGCCGCCATGGACCTGCCCGTCGACCAGAGCCGGCGTGACGACCGGGCCGATGTCCTGCGCCGAGACGAGCTTGTCGACGGTCACGGCGCCGGTCTCGGGATCGATCTCGGCTTCGCAGATGATGACGCCACTGGGGCAGGAAGCGACGGTGTGCTTGAAGTCACCTTCGCCCTGCAACGGCCCTTTCAGATCGTCCGGCAGCGAGGCATCGCTCTCGGCCCGCCGGGCGAGGTCGAAAAGACCGACGCAGCGATCGGTGCCGACGATGGTGAAGGTGCCGGCGCGGTACACGATGTCCTCGGCCGACGCCTCGAGGCTGAGCGATGCCAGACGTCGGGCGCGCTCGACCACGGCGACGGCCGCAAGCTGCAGGGCATTGGCGGAGATGATCGTCGACGACGAACCGCCCGTCCCGCCGCCCGTCGGGAGCGCTGCGGTGTCGCCCTGGCGGATCCGCATGGAGCCGATCGGCAGCTCGAGGACGCGTGCCACGATATGCGCAAAGGATGTTTCGTGGCCGTGGCCGTTGGACTGGGTTCCCGTCAGGGCGAGGACATGCCCTTCAGACGCCACGCGCACCATGCTCTTCTCGCGCGCAAAGCCACCGGTGATGTGCAGGTAGCAGGAGATGCCGAAGCCCCGCAGCCGACCGCGTTCGCTTGCGTGGCGTCGCCTCGCCTCGAAGCCACGGGCATCGCTTTCAGCCAGGGCGACATCGAGCAGGCGGCTGAAGTCGCCGCTATCGTAGGCGATGCCGAGCGGCGTGGTGTAGGGCATCGCCGACGCGGGAATCATGTTGAGGCGGCGCAACGCGATGCGGTCCCGTCCAGTTTCGACGGCCGCCAGGTCGACCAGGCGTTCGAGCAGGAAGGCCATCTCCGGTTTGCCCGCACCGCGATAGGCATCGACCGGAACGGTGTTGGTGAAGACGCCCTTCACGCGCATGTGGATCGCCGGAATCCGGTAGGGACCGGAGGCGATCTTGGCGGCGCCCTCCGAGGGGATCATGGCGGCGAAGGTGGAAAGATAAGCGCCGAGATTGGCGATGCTTTCAACGCGCAGCGCCAGGAATCGCCCGTCGGCATCCAGCGCCAAGGTGCAAGCGGCACTCTGGTCGCGGGCATGGATGTCGCTCAGGAAGGCTTCTATGCGGCCGCTGATCCAGCGCACGGGGCGGCGCAGCTGCCGCGCCGCCCAGGCGATCACCGCCTGCTCCGGGTAGAGATAGAATTTCAGCCCGAAACCGCCGCCCACGTCGTCGGTGACGACGCGAAGCTGGTCGCGTCGCAGGCCCAGCACCCTGTTGCACAGAAGGTCATGGATGAGATGCACGCCCTGGCTCGGCGTCCATAGCGTCGTGCAATCGCTCGCGGCATCGTACTCGGCCATCGCCGCTCGCGTTTCGAGCGGGCTGGGACTGACGCGATTGCAGGCCGACGACAGCTTGACCAGATGGGCGGCCTGGGCAAAAGCGGCGTCGACCGCCACGCGATCGCCCTTCTCCCAGTCGAAGCAGAGATTGTCGGGCGCCATGGGCCAGAGCCGGACCGGCGCTGAGATCGCCGCCTCGGCGTCGACCACGACGGGCAGCGGCCGGTAGGCGACCTCAATTGCGGCGACGGCATCGGCGGCAAGCGCGTCGGTCTCGGCGATTACGACGGCGATTGCCTCGCCCTGGTGTCGCACGCGACCGCTGGCCAGCGCCGGGCGCGGCGGATCGACGTTCATCTGGCCGCCCACGGTCGCGACCTGCGCCAGCGCCGGCAAAGGACCGACGCCCGATCGGGCGAGATCGTCGGCGGTGAACACGGCGACCACACCGGGCAGGGCGCGCGCCTTGAAACAATCGATGCGGTCGATCTCGGCATGGGCGAGTGGGGCCCGCAGGAAGCGCGCGTGCAGGCAACCCGGCCGCGTGAGGTTCTCCGAGAAGCGACCGGAACCCGTCAGGAAGCGCTGATCCTCGAGCCGCGCACCGCTCGAGGCCGCGAAGTCGATCAGTCGGGTGTCCACGTTCGCGCGCTCCTTCCGTTTAATGCGTTTTTTGCATTAAATATTTCATATTATGCACCATACAGCTTCCCCTGTCCCGCGGTCTTGCTAGAATGGGCGCGCACCGAACCCGGCGACGGAAAGGACCGTTCAGGCGCTCCCGATGGCGTCAGGCAAACCCAGCGACTTCGAGATTCCCAACTCGCCCAACGTCATTCAGTCGCTGGCCCGCGGACTGGCCGTGATACGCGCGATGGGCGGCGCGTCGGCGCCGCTCACCATCACAGAGGTTGCCGGCAGCACCGGGCTGACGCGCGCCGGTGCGCGGCGCATCCTGCTCACCCTGGAAACCCTGGGCTATGTCCGCCTGAAAGGCCGCCACTTCGCGCTGACGCCGCGGATCATGGAACTGGGCAAAGCCTTCGAGGGCTCGGACGTGCTGTGGGACATCGCCGAGCCCCATCTCAACGCGCTGGTCTCGGAAACCATGGAGACCGCCTCGGCCGGCGTGCTGGACGATCTCGACGTCGTCTACGTGCTGCGTGTGAAGCCGGCACGCCGGCTGCACTTCGCGCTGGGTCCCGGCGCCCGCCTGCCCGCCCATGTGTCGTCGATGGGCCGCGTGCTGCTGGCCGACCTGCCGCCGCGCCAGCTCGACTTCTACTTCGCCCGCGCCACCATCGAACGCTACACCGCGAGCACGGTGGTCGACGAAAAGGCTCTGCGCCGCGTCATCGCCCAGGCCGGCAAGCAGGGTTACGCCATCGTGAACGGCGAGATGGACGAGACGATCACCGGCATTTCCGTGCCGGTGCGCAATCCCTCCGGCCAGGCCGTTGCCGCCCTCAACATCAGCACCGCACAGGCGCGCGTGTCGCAGGACGAGGTGCGCAATCGTATCCTGCCGCGCCTGCTGGGCGCCGCCACCCAGATCCAGCGCTCGTTGCGCAGCAAAGAGGCAGCGCGCGTCGGCCGTGCAAAAGGCGCGGCGCGGTAGGTCATCAACTGCCTCCCCCGTCTGACGGGGGAGGCACGTGAAAGGTGATCGCCTACGCATTGGCCACCGGCACGACATAGTTCAGCGCCAGGCGGCCGCCGTCGACGGCGACGATCTCGCCGGTCATGTAGCTCGAGTCCTCGCTCGCCAGGAATACGCAGGTCCGCCCGATCTCGGACGGCTCACCGGGGCGGCCGAGCGGCGTGCGCGACAGCACCGTGCGCCGCGCCGCCTCATCCTTGACGACCTGCTTGAAGAGCTCGGTATTGATCGCCCCCGGCGCGATCGCGTTGACGCGGATGCCGTGTGGCGCTAGGCCGAGCGCCATCGCCCGGGTCATCTGGTTCACGCCGCCCTTCATCACCGTGTAGGCGAACTGGTCGGCGATCGCGACCTGGCCGTTCACGGACGACATGTTGATGATCGAGCCCCTGACGCCGGCCGCGATCATGCGCCGGGCCACGGCCTGGGCGACCGTGAAGTAGCCACGCAGGTTGACGCGATAGACATCGTCGAAATCGGCCGGCGCGACGTCGAGGATCGATCCTTTGCGGACGATCGCGGCATTGTTGACGAGCACGTGGATGCCACCCACGCCCGATAGCCAGTCGACGACGGCCCCGACCTCGGCCTCGTTGCAGACGTCGAGACGATGGAAGCTCGCCAGCGTCGACAGGGCGCCGAGCTCACGCACGGCCGCCTCGCCCGCCGCCGCATCGACATCGCAGACCGCAACGCGCGCGCCCTCCTTCAGGAGCTCGCGGGCACAAGCGAGCCCGATGCCACGCGCTGCGCCGGTCACCAGTGCAGTCTTGCCTTGCAAGCGCATGTCTCGCCTCGTCTGCCAGCTAACGAAGAACGACGTCGGCCATCGACTTCGGCGTCGTGGTAAGGACGTGCGGCGTGGCCTCGGCCACGACGGCATCGCCGAACCTGAAGCCGCCCAGCCCGGCGACGTAGAGTCCGGGCTCGAGCGACAGGACCTCGCCGCGTTCGATGGTGCGTCGATTGACGGGAAGGTCTTCGGGATACTCGTGGGTCGCGGTGCCGATGCCATGGCCGGCGCGATGCGTGACGTAGCGGTCGACGCCGGCGGCTTGGGCTGCCTTCACGACCTGCTCGTCGATCGCCGACAACCGATTGCCGGCAAAGGCCTGGCCGATCGCTGCTTCGTTCATGCGCAGCGCCGCCTGGAGGATCGCCTCGTGGCCGGATGAGGGTTGGCCGATCCAGAACGTCCTGTGCACTTCGACGCTGTATCCGTTCAGTCGGGTGACGATCGTGCAGACGGTCGGCCCGTCGGCCTGCACCACGGCACCCGTCGGTGCACCGTCACCGTCGGTCGAAGCCGACGCCGGGCCGGAAAGCGTGATGATCTTGGCGATCAGGAAGTTGTGCCCGGGCACGCGACGCGCCGCCTCTTCCATCAGGCGCGCACCCACCGTCTGGTCGAGCTCCTGCAGGAGCCTGCCGGGGCGAAGCTCGCCGCGCATGGTCTGCATCGCCCAGCCGCCCAGGTCGGCGGCCATCTGCATGGTGCGGATCTCGCTCTCGTGCTTGACCCACCGCAGTTCCTTGAGGTCGCCGGCCACGTCGTGCAGGGTCATCCCCGGCAGCGCCGCCGCGAGCGAGGCGATCGCCCCCGTCCTCGCGTCGTAGCCGACACGTCCGCGGTCGAGGCCATACCCGGTCATCGCCGCCGCCAGGGCCTTGGCGAACTCTCCCGTCAGAGGCGCAGGGCTGCGAACCTGCGGCACCTCGCAATAGAACGAGAACTCATCGACCCACGGGATGCCCTTCTCGAGCTGCATGCGCACGCCGTTCTCGGCCACGGCGTTGACGATCGCGAAGGCCGCACCCTGACGCGGCACGACGAGAACGAACGGCCTCTCCCAGTAGAATGTCGAGATGGCAAGGTTGGCGTAAAACTGGAAAAATTCGCCGCTTGAAATGACGACGGCGGCGAGGTCGTGGCGCGCCATCAGCTCATCGAACTGCCGGCGCCGCCTCTCCTTCACCGCCGTCACGTCGAACATGGATACGGGGCTGCTCACAGCGTGATCCCGCCATCGACATGGAGGAGCTGGCCGGTGATGTAGCTCGCCTGCGGCGACAACAGGAAGGCGATCGCGGCGGCGACCTCCTCGGGCCGGCCGAAGCGACCCATCGGAATGCGGCCGATACTGCGGCCGCGCAGGGCGTCGGTCATCGTCGTGTGCTGGCCTGCGTCCTTGGTGATGTAGCCCGGCGCCACGCAATTCACGGTGATGCCCTTGGGCGCGAGATCGGCGGCCAGCGAGCGGGTAAGCGCGACCAGCGCCGACTTCGATGCCGCCGTCGCAGGGAAGCCTTCATCTTCCAGCCGATAGACATGCGACAGGAAGGAACCGACGGTCACGATGCGCCCCTTCGGCGCGCGTTCCAGCAGCGGCATCGCCTCGTTGGCCAGCACCAGGAACGCCTTGACCTGCGAGGAGAGCGAGCGCTCGAGCGTGTCGACGTCGAGCTTGGCGAACCTGGTGCGGTCGGCGTAGGCCGCAAGGTGCACCAGGCTGTCGACGCGCCCGAAGCGCGTGCGCGCCAACGCGATGACATCGCGCGCCTTCAGGGGGTCGGTGAGGTCGGCGACAATGGCCTCGGCGGCGGCGCCGTTGGCGATGAGCTCGCCCGCGACCTTGCGGGCGTTGGCGAGATTGCTGCCGGTATGGACGATGAAGGCTTTGCCCGGACCGGCGAGCTGGCGGCACAAACGTGCGCCGACCCCCGATCCTCCGCCCGTCACCACCGTCACTTCGCCTTCGAACACGTTGCTGCTCCGTCCGCTGGTTCGCGGTCACCCTATGGGAGCGTCGATCCGGGCGACAACCAAATACGCCCGGAACGCTTGCTTTGTTCTGCCCACGCACGCGCGTTCGCAGGCCGCATCGAATCCGACGATCGAGTTGCCAAGGGCCAAGCGCAGAAGTATCCGCCGAGTCTCACTGCAAGCGGAGATGACGCCATGAAAGCCGAGGAACACGCCGAGCGCGGTTGGCAGGCGGCCTGCCCCTTCGCCGGCGCCGTGACCAGCGTCGAGCGGCTTCGCACGCTGTTGCCGCCGCCCAACCAGACCACGCTAGCCAAGATCCAGCGCGGCCTCGACCATCATTGCCGGACCTTCATTTCCCTCAGCACCTTCACAACGCTGGCCACCTGCAGCGCCGATGGCGGCTGCGATTCATCGCCGAGGGGTGGACCGCCCGGTTTCGTCACTGTCCTCGACGATCACCATCTGCTCATTCCCGAGAGCCTGGGCAATCGCATGGCCGACACGCTCGGCAACATCATCGAGCGGCCGCGTATCGGCATGATGATGGTGATTCCAGGCATCGGTGAGACGCTGCGCATCAACGGCGGGGCCTGGGTGATCGAGGATGCCGCTCTGCTTGCCCGCGCCGGCGTGATGGGCAAGGCGCCGGCGCTGGGCATCGGCGTGCGCGTGCACGAAGCTTTCATCCACTGCGCCAAGGCCTTCATGCGCGGCGCGTTGTGGGACAAGGCAGCCTGGCCCGACCGCTCGTCGCTGGCGCCGGTCGCCCGCATGATCCGCGACCATGGACGCGGCCAGATCGGCGACGGCAGCGTCGGCGCCGTCGAGGCGGCGATTGAGGAGAGCTACACGCAACGCCTCTGGTAACGGCTCATTCTGTCGCCTTCACGTTCATCGACTTCAGCAGATCGACGCCCCAACGCGCTTCGGCGTCGATGAAGGTCTTGAACTCGGCGGTCGCCTTGTAGCGTGGCGTAATGCCCAGACTCTCCAGTTTCGCGACAAAGGCCGGGCTCGCCGTCACCTTCTCCAGCGCCTTGTTCAGGCGTTCGACGATGGCCGGCGGCATGTTGGGCGGCCCCCAGACGCCGTACCAGGAGGCGATCTCGATCTTCGCGCTGCCCGCCTCCGCAAAGGTTGGCACATCGGGTGCGAGCGGGCTGCGCTTGCTTCCGGTGACGGCCAGGCCGCGCACGCGGCCGGATTTCACCTGCGGCATCAGCACGCCGACGGTCTCCGTCATGACGTGGGACGTACCGGCGATCACGTCGGTAAGGCCGAGCCCGGTGCCACGATAGAGCACGATCTCGGGTCCGGGGTTAACGTTGAGGTAGCGCAGGAACGCCAAGGTCGTTAGATGGCCGGCGGCCCCGGGAGCGGACACTGCGACATTAAAGTCGCGCGGCCGCTTGCGCATGACCTCGACTAGCTCGGCAAGGTTGTTGGCCGCGACCTTGGGATTGACGACCAGAATGATGGGTACGTCCGCGACGTGGGCAATCGGCGTGAAGTCCGTCAGGGGACTATACGGTGTTGCCTTGACGACCTGCGGGCCGAAGATGAAAACGCTCGCCTGGAACAGCAGCGTGTAGCCGTCAGGCTCGGCACGGCGAACAGCGTCGCTACCAACGGTACCCGCGCCACCCGGCTGGTGGGTGACGACGACGGGAACGCCGAGGTTCTCGCTGAGATTCTCGGCAACGATCCGCCCCATCAGATCCACGCCGCCGCCCGGTGGATAGGGAACGATCAGCTTGATCGGACGATTGGGATAAAGCTGCGCGCTCACATTGGCCGGCGCGACCGAGAGCATCGCCATCAACAGCAATCCAGCGAACCTTACCCACATATCAACCCCCTCGCACTTGTCTTCCCGCATCGATATGACTGGCGACTTGACGCGAAGTCAAAACGTTCGATCCACGCACATCCGTTCTGAGGACAAACACGTTTGCGGTTGGGACTCCGCGGCCTAGTGTCGGGTGTATGCAGCATCGGAGATCATCATGATTCGCATTCGTAGCCCCCGCGATCTGCTAGCGGGCGTGCTGTTCTGCGCGGTCGCGGCAGCGGCGATCTGGCTGTCGCATGGCCTCGAGTACGGGTCGGCACGCAACATGGGCGCCGGCTTCTTTCCGCGCTGGATCGCGATCCTGCTGCTGGCACTAGGCGCTTTCATCGCGGCGCGCGGCTTCGCCGTCGACGGGCCGCGGCTCGAGCGCATTTCGTGGCCGCTGGCGCTACCCATCTTGGCATCGATCGTACTTTTCGGTCTCGCCGTCACGCAACTCGGGCTGCTTCTCACCGTCGCCCTCTCGGTCGTCGCGGCAGCCGCCGCCGGTCGTGCCTACCGGCTCGGCGAGGTCGCATTGCTGGCCGTCGGCATGTCGCTGTTCTGCGCTCTGCTCTTCGTCTGGGGCCTCAGCCTTACCATGGACCTGCTGCCACCGATGCTGCGGATCTGATCCATGGATGTCGCGGCCAACCTGTTCGCCGGCCTGATGGTCGCGCTGCAGCCGGTCAATGTCCTCTACTGCCTGGTTGGCACCCTGATCGGCACGCTGATCGGCGTCCTGCCGGGCATCGGCCCCATGGTGACCATCGCCATGCTGCTGCCGATCACCTACTATCTGCCGCCGGTCGCTGCCCTGATCATGCTGTCGGGCATCTACTACGGCGCACAGTATGGCGGCTCGACGACGGCCATCCTGGTCAACATGCCGGGCGAGAGCTCCTCACTGGTCACCGCCATCGATGGCCATCAACTGGCACGCCGGGGTCGCGCCGGGCCGGCCTTGGCCGTGGCTGCGCTCGCCTCGCTGTTCGCCGGCATCGTGGCCACGCTCGTGCTCGCTTTCCTGTGCCCCGTCCTGATCGAGCTGGCGCTGATGTTCGGTCCCGCCGAGTACTTCATGCTGATGGTGCTGGGCCTCATCGCTGCGATCGTGCTGGCACAGGGTTCGATACCCAAGGCGTTGGCCATGATCCTGCTGGGGCTGCTGCTGGGATCGATTGGAACCGACGTCCAGACCGGCGAACAGCGCTTCACCTTTGGCGTACCAGAGATGCTGGACGGCGTCGGCTTCATTCCGCTCGCCATGGGCCTGTTCGCGGTGACCGAAGTCTATCGTTCGCTCGAACAGCAGACACCTGCAGTCACGGTGAGCGGCCGCATCGCCAATCTGGTCGAGCCGCTCGGCCATCCTGAGCTCGCCGGCGCACTGCGCCGCCTCACGCAACAGCCTCTTCCGCAACGCTTTGAAGATGACATCACCCGCGCCCGCGCACTTC
>JAKFVZ010000268.1 GCA_021732965.1 Reyranella sp. | reverse complement strand
CAACCTGCACGTCCCGCTGGTCGTCCGGCTGGAAGGCACGAACGTCGACCTCGGCAAGAAGATCCTCAAGGAATCGGGCCTCAAGATCACCTCGGCGGAGAACCTCGCGGACGCCGCCGAGAAGATCGTCAAGGCCGTGAAGGAGAGCAACTGATGGCCGTCCTGGTCGACAAGAACACCAAGGTCATCTGCCAGGGCATCACCGGCTCGCAGGGCACCTTCCATTCCGAGCAGGCGATCGCCTACGGCACGAAGATGGTCGGCGGCGTGACGCCGGGCAAGGGCGGCACCAAGCATCTCGACCTGCCGGTGTTCGACACCGTGGCCGAGGCGGTCGAGAAGACCGGCTGCAATGCGTCGGTGATCTACGTCCCGCCGCCCTTCGCGGCCGACTCGATCCTCGAGGCGATCGACGCCGAGATCCCGCTGATCGTCTGCATCACCGAGGGCATCCCGGTGATCGACATGGTCAAGGTGAAGCGCGCGCTCACCGCGTCGAAGTCGCGGCTGATCGGCCCGAATTGTCCCGGCGTCATCACGCCCGGCGAGTGCAAGATCGGCATCATGCCGGGCCACATCCACAAGCGCGGCAAGATCGGCATCGTCTCGCGCTCGGGCACGCTCACCTACGAAGCGGTGGCGCAGACCACGGCGGCCGGTCTCGGCCAGACGACCTGCATCGGCATCGGCGGCGATCCGGTGAACGGCACGAACTTCATCGAGTGCCTCGACATGTTCATCCGCGATCCCGAGACCGAGGGCATCGTGATGATCGGCGAGATCGGCGGCGACGCCGAGGTGAAGGGCGCGGAGTTCCTGAAGGCGTCTGGCACGAAGAAGCCGGTCGTCGGTTTCATCGCCGGTCGCACGGCGCCTCCGGGCCGCCGCATGGGCCATGCCGGTGCGGTGATCTCGGGCGGCAACGACACCGCGGAGTTCAAGGTCGCGGCCATGCGCGCGGCCGGCATCAGGGTTGCGGAGTCTCCCGCGGCTTTGGGCGAGGAAATGCTTAAGGCCATGAAGGGCTGACAAGCGATAAGGGCCGCCAAGCCTCTGCCAGGCGGCAAACGGATACGGGCCAGGGAGTAAGGGCCATGAGAGCAGAACAGACGTCTTTCCTGTTCGGCGCAAACGCGCCTTTCATCGAGGAACTCTATGCGAAGTTCCTCGCCGACCCGTCGTCGGTCGACGCCGAGTGGCAGACCTTCTTCGGCGCCTTGGCCGAGCAGAAGGGCGACGTGCTTGCCGAGGTGCGTGGCGCGTCCTGGGCGCCCAACGGCCCCCGGGTGATCGGCGCGGTCGATACCGACGCGGTTCCGGCCGCAGCCAACCGCAACGTCAAGGGCGGCAAGGGAGCCGCTGCCGCCGCACCGGCGATCGCCGGCAAGACCGAGGAAGAGATCCGCGCGGCGGCGCAGGACACGGCACGGGCGCTGATGCTGATCCGCGCCTACCGCATCCGCGGCCATCTGGAAGCCGACCTCGACCCGCTCGGTCTCGTGCGCCAGGCGCCGCATCGCGAGCTCGATCCCGCGACCTACGGCTTCACTGAAGCCGACTGGGACCGCCCCATCCTGATCTTCGGCTCGCTGGCGCTGGGCGAAGCCGCGACGCTGCGCCAGATCATGGAGCGCCTGCGCAAGACCTATTGCGGCAAGATCGGCGTCGAGTTCATGCACATCTCCGATCCCGACCAGAAGGCGTGGATCCAGGAGCGCATCGAGCATATCGAGAACCACACCGAGTTCACGGTCACCGGCCGCAAGATGATCCTCGAGCGGGTCGGCGAGGCCGAAGGACTCGAGCGCTACCTGCATGTGAAGTTCGTCGGCACCAAGCGCTTCGGCCTCGACGGCGGCGAATCGCTGATCCCGGGCATCGAGCAGATCCTCAAGCGCGGCGGCCAGCTCGGCGTGAAGGAAGTGATGCTGGGCATGCCCCATCGCGGGCGCCTCAACACGCTCGTGCACGTCATGCACAAGAGCTACACGGCGCTGTTCTCGGAGTTCCAGGGCCGCTCCTCGCAGCCCGAGGAAATGCGCGGCTCGGGCGACGTGAAGTATCACCTCGGCGCCTCGGCCGACCGCGAGTTCGACGGCAACGTGATCCATCTCTCGCTGTCGCCCAATCCCTCGCATCTCGAGGCGGTGAACCCGGTCATCCTGGGCAAGGCGCGCGCCAAGGAAGACCAGCGCGGCGACACCGACCGCAGCCAGGTCATGTGCATCCTGATGCACGGCGACGCGGCCTTCGCGGGCCAGGGCCTGGTCGCCGAGAGCCTCGACCTCTCCGATCTCGCGGGCTACCGCATCGGCGGCACGATCCATTTCATCGTGAACAACCAGATCGGCTTCACGACCCTGCCGACCGAATCGCGCTCCGGCCCCTACTGCACGGAAGTCGCCAAGATCGTGCAGGCGCCGATCCTGCACGTGAACGGCGACGATCCCGAGGCGGTGGTCCACGTCGCGCGCATCGCGACCGAGTTCCGCCAGCACTTCAAGCGCGACATCGTCATCGACATGTTCTGCTACCGCCGGCACGGTCACAACGAGGGTGACGAGCCGATGTTCACCCAGCCGCTGATGTACAAGGAGATCGGCGCGCATCGTTCGGTGAAGGAAGTCTACGCCGCCGCGCTCGAAGCCGCGGGCGTGGTGACGGCCGAGGAAGTCGCCGCCATGGACGCGAGCCTGCGCGAAAAGCTCGACAAAGCGCTGGAGGCCGCCACCAACTACAAGCCGAACAAGGCCGACTGGCTCGAGGGCAAGTGGGCGGGCTTCACGGTCGCGCCGGGCGAGGAGGATCGCAAGGGCGTCACCGCCGTCGATCTCGACAAGCTCAAGTCGGTGGGCCGGGCGATCTCCGAGCCCCCGAAGGATTTCGACCTCAACCGCAAGATCGTGCGTCAGCTCCAGGAGAAGCGGAAGACGATCGACACGGGCGAGAACATCGACTGGGCGACCGGCGAGGCGCTGGCGTTCGGCACGCTGCTGTCGGAAGGCACGCCGGTGCGTCTCAGCGGCCAGGATTCCGGCCGCGGCACCTTCTCGCAGCGCCATTCGGTACTGGTCGACCAGATGACCGAGGCCAAGTACGTGCCGCTCAATCACGTGGCGGAAGGCCAGGCCCGCTACGAGGTGATCGACAGCCCGCTGAACGAGGCGGGCGTGCTGGGCTTCGAGTACGGCTACTCGCTCGCCGAGCCCAACGCGCTGGTCCTGTGGGAAGCGCAGTTCGGCGACTTCGCCAACGGCGCGCAGGTCATCATCGACCAGTTCATCTGCTCGGGCGAGAGCAAGTGGCTGCGCATGTCGGGCCTCGTCATGCTGCTGCCGCACGGCTACGAGGGCCAGGGGCCGGAGCACAGCTCCGCGCGCCTCGAACGCTATCTCCAGCTCTCCGCCGAGGACAACTGGCAGGTCATCAATCCGACCACGCCGGCCAACTACTTCCACGCGCTGCGCCGGCAGATGCGCCGTACGTTCCGCAAGCCGCTGGTGGTGATGACGCCGAAGTCGCTGCTGCGTCACAAGGATTGCGTCTCGAGCCTGGCCGACTTCGGTCCGGGCAGCTCGTTCCGCCGCATCCTCATCGAGACTGACCAGCTCGTGGATGGCGACAAGGTGCGTCGCGTCATCCTGTGCTCGGGCAAGGTCTACTTCGATCTCGTCGCCGAGCGGCGCAAGCGCAAGATCGACGACATCGCCATCCTGCGCATCGAGCAGCTCTACCCGTTCCCGTTCACGCGGCTCGGGGTGCGGCTCGCGCAGTATCCGAACGCCGATATCGTGTGGTGCCAGGAGGAGCCCGAGAACATGGGCGCCTGGCACTTCGTCGATCGTCGCATCGAGCGCGCGCTGGCAAACATCGACGCGAAGGCAAAGCGGCCGATCTATGTCGGCCGTCCGGAAGCTGCGTCGCCCGCCACCGGGTCGGCGCGCAATCATCTCAAGGAACAGGCCGATCTGGTCGACCGCGCCCTCACTGTCGGTTGAGCGCGGGTAGGAAAGAGGAATTGTAGTCATGGCCGTCGAGATCAAGGTTCCGGCTCTGGGCGAATCGGTCACCGAGGCGACTGTTGCCAAGTGGCTGGTGAAGGCGGGCGATGCCGTCGCCGTCGACCAGCCCTTGTGCGAACTCGAGACGGACAAGGTCACCGTCGAGGTGAATGCCAGCGTCGCCGGCACCATCGCCGGGCTCGCCGTGGAGGAGGGCGCCTCGGTCCAGGTGGGTGGCGTGCTCTGTCACATCGAGGCGGGGGCCGCCGGCGCCGCCGCACCGAAGGCCGCTGCTCCGGCCGCGCCGAAGCCCGCGCCCGCCGCTCCGGCGCCGGCACCTGCCGCAGCGCCCGCGGGGGCCAATCTCGCCGCCTCCGGTCCCGCCGCGCGCAAGCTCGCCGAGGAGAAGGGCGTTTCCGCCGCGTCCATCCAGCCGACCGGCAAGGACGGCCGCGCGACCAAGGAAGATGTGTTGGCGGCGATCTCGTCGATCCCGGCAGCCGCCGCGCCGGCCGCCAAGCCGGCCGCGCCCACGGGTCCGCGCCTCAAGGCCGATCGCGAGGAGCGGGTTAAGATGACGCGGCTGCGCCGCACCATCGCCAACCGCCTCAAGGAAGCGCAGAACACCGCCGCCATGCTCACCACCTTCAACGAGGTGGACATGACCAACGTGATGGCGCTGCGCGACCGCCTGAAGGACGATTTCGAGAAGAAGCACGGCGCGCGCCTGGGCTTCATGTCCTTCTTCGTGAAGGCCTGCATCGCGGGGCTCAAGGAGCTGCCGGCGGTCAATGCCGAGATCGAGGGCGACGAGCTCGTCTACAAGAACTACTACGACATCGGCGTCGCCGTCGGCACGCCGCAGGGTCTCGTGGTGCCGGTGCTGCGTGACGCCGACGCGTTGGACTTCGCGGGTGTCGAGAAGGGCATCGGCGATCTCGGCCGAAAGGCGCGCGACGGCAAGCTGTCGATCGCCGACCTGACCGGCGGCACGTTCACCATTTCCAACGGCGGCGTCTACGGCTCGCTGATGTCGACGCCGATCCTGAACCCGCCGCAGTCGGGCATCCTCGGCATGCACAAGATCCAGCAGCGGCCCATGGTGGTCGGCGGCGAGATCAAGGCGCGCCCGATGATGTACCTCGCTCTGTCCTACGACCATCGCATCATCGACGGCCGCGAGGCGGTGCTGTTCCTGGTCAAGGTCAAGGACTGCATCGAGGATCCCGAGCGCCTGCTGCTCGGGGTCTAGTTTCAAACCGTGTCATCCCGAGCGCGGCGAGGGATGACACCGATTTTTCGATAATCACGGTGCGTTCATGGCAAACGAATCCTTCGATCTGGTCGTGATCGGCGCCGGCCCCGGCGGCTACGTCGCCGCGATCCGCGCGTCGCAGCTCGGCCTCAAGGTCGCCGTTGTCGAGAAGCGCGCGACGCTCGGGGGCACCTGCCTCAATGTCGGCTGCATCCCCTCGAAGGCGCTGCTGCAATCCTCGCACCTGTTCGAGGAAGCGGGCCACGATCTGGCCGCGCACGGCGTCGTCGTGGCAGCGCCAAAGCTCGATTTCGCCCAGCTCATGAAGCGCAAGGGCGAGGTCGTCGAGGCCACGACCAAGGGCGTGGCCTTCCTGTTCAAGAAGAACAAGATCGCGTCCTACACCGGCGCCGGCCGCATCGAGGCGCCGGGCTCCGTCGCGGTCGTGGGCGATGACGGCACAGTGAAGGACACGCTGGCCGCGAAGAACATCCTGATCGCCACGGGCTCGGAAGTGATGCCGCTGCCCGGTGTGACGATCGACGAGAAGAAGATCGTCTCCTCGACCGGCGCGCTCGAACTCGCCGAGGTGCCGAAGCGCCTGGTGGTGGTCGGCGCCGGCATCATCGGCCTCGAGCTTGGCTCGGTGTGGCGCCGTCTCGGCGCCGATGTGACGGTGGTCGAGTTCCTCGAACGGATCACGCCGGGCGTCGACGACGAGGTCACCAAGTTCTTCCAGCGCGCGCTCGCCAAGCAGGGGCTGAAGTTCAAGCTCGGCGCCAAGGTCACCAAGGCCGAGGCGACCGGCGCCGGCGTGACGCTGACGGTCGAGCCCGCGAAAGGCGGCGCGCCCGAGACACTCGAAGCCGATGTCGTGCTGGTGTCGATCGGCCGCCGTCCCTTCGTGCAGGGCCTCGGCCTCGACAAGGTCGGCGTGAAGATGACCGAGCGCGGCCGCATCGCCGTCGACGGCCACTTCCAGACCTCGGTGCCCGGCATCTATGCCATCGGTGACGTGATCGACGGTCCGATGCTCGCGCACAAGGCGAGCGAGGACGGCGTCGCCTGCGTCGAGACCCTCGCCGGCCAGAAGGGTCATGTGAACTGGGACCTCGTGCCCTCGATCATCTACACCCAGCCCGAGGTGGCGTGGGTCGGCAAGACCGAGGAACAACTGAAGTCGGCCGGCGTTGTCTACAAGGTCGGCAAGTATCCGTTCACCGCCGACCCGCGCAGTCGCGCGAACGGCGCCACGGAGGGCTTCGTGAAGGTTCTGGCCGACAAGGCGAGCGACAAGGTGCTGGGCGTCCACATCTTTGGCGCCGAGGCCGGCACCATGATCGCGGAAGCCGCGATGGCGATGGAGTTCTCCGCCTCGGCCGAGGATATCGGCCGGATCTGTCACGCCCATCCCACGGTCAACGAGGCGATGAAGGAAGCCGCTCTCGCCGCCTGGGACAAGCCCATCCACCTGTAGCACCATGCGCAAGCCCCTGATGGCGCTTGCGATCGCCGCCTGCCTCGTCATGTCTGTGGTGGGCGGCTTCATCCCGCTTCTGCAGGGCTGGATCTTCTTCGTGCTGGCCCTGTACCTGCTGGCAACCGAGTTCGAGACCGGCCGCCAGTGGGTGACGTCGGCCCGTCGCCGCTGGCCAAAGCTCGACGAATGGATCGTGAAGGCGCGGGACCATAAATGGGCGCCCAGCCACCTCAAAAAGTTCGAAGACCACACCGACCCGACGAAGTAGCCGTCAGCTCTTCCCCTCGAAGCCGCGATAGACCGCCTCGGCGATCGGCAGCAGTTCCTCGCGGCTGGCGGGCGCCGTCACGGCGAAGCCGAATCCCTGGTCGATCCAGGCGAAGGTCGACGCTTCACTTTCCTTCTGGAAACGGAAAGCCGTCTCAGTTCCTTCCGCGGCACGGACATAGATCGTGAGGCGCCTGCCGCTCGCATCGTCGTACATGAGCTGCGCCGCTGCCCCGCTGCCGCCGGGCAGAAGGCGTCCGCCCATCAGCCTGTAGCCGAACGGTGATAGATCCGGCGCGGCGAGCTTGCGGCCCAGTCGCTTGGACAGCCATTGCAGCAGATGCGCTTCCTGCTGCACGCCGACTTCCACCGGATGGGCGACCTCGACGACGAAGGTGCGGTAGGCCGCCTGCGCGCCCTGCGCCACGCTAGCGGTCGGTGCGATCGGCGCGGAAGCCGGCGTGATCCTGTTGGCGAACCAGCCCGCGGTCGCACCGCAGACGAAGATCGCCACCGCTGCCGCGGCGCTCGTCCAGCCCCTCGCCCACGAAGCACGCCGCGTGGCGCGCAGGTTGGCGATGCGCAAGCGTGAGGGCACCGGCTCGGCGAACTTGGCGTCGAGACGGCTGCGCAGCATGGCGCGCTGGCGGCGTTCCGTGCCGATGCGCTCGGCAAGGTCGGGATGCGCGGCCAGATGGGCCTCGACGGCGGCGCGGCGGGCGCCATCCAGCCGCTCGTCGACGAAGGCCTGCAACTCGTCCTCGCCGATCGGAAGGTTCCGGTCCGTCATTTCACTCTCCGCAGGAGCGTCGTCCGCCCCGTCTCAAGCAATGCGCGCAGCTTCTGCCGGCCGCGCGCCAGCCGCGACATCACCGTGCCGACCGGCACACCCATGACCTTCGCGGCATCGTCGTAGGAAAGATCCTCCACGCCGACCAGCAGCAGCAGCGACTTCTGCTCCTCCGGCAGCTGGTCGAGAGTCGTCAGAATGTCCTGCACCTCGAGGCCTGCGTCCTGCAACGCCCGTGTCGAAGGCGACGTCAGCTCGTCGAGTTCGACATGCGCGCCGCGGCGCTGCCCCTGTCGCAGCGCCGAGACATGGAGGTTGCGTTGGATGGTGAACAGCCACGCCCGCAGATCGCCATCGCGTCGCCGCTGCGACCATCGCGACAGCGCCCGTTAGAGCGTGTCCTGAACGAGATCGTCGGCCGCGTCGTGATCGCGCACCAGCGCGTAGGCATACCGGCGCAACGCGGGGATCAGCGGCTCGAGGAGGGCTTCCGCATCGGCCATGGCGTTACTCTACAGGAAGGCGGCGCCGGCCGGATCGTGGCTGGCGCCGGGGATCCCCGACCTTTACTTGGCGATGTGCCAGGCGCCCTGGAGGAAGCCGTCGCCCGTCGTGTCGCCGGCCTTGGTGTCCTTGGCGAAGGCGTAGAGCGGCTTACCCTTGTAGGCCCACTGCTTCAGCCCATCGTCGCGGGTGATGATGGTCCAGTCGCCCGACGCCTTGGCGCCGTCGGCGACCAACGCCGGCGGCCAGTTGGTGGCGCATGGGCCGTTGCACACCGACTTGCCGGGTGTGGCGTCCTTGTCGAACGTGTAGAGCGTCATGCCGCTCGCGGTGACGAGCATGCCGTTCTTCATCATCGGCGGGGTTGCGGTAGCCGGTTCGGCGGCGAAGACGGTGCCGGCGGCGAGAACCGCCAGGGCGGCGGCGGTGGAAAGAAGCGACTTCAGCATTCTCTGACTCCCATGCAGCGGTTGATCTGCAGGAGGGAGACGCTGGCGTGCTGGCGCTTATTCCACGCGCGCCGAATTTTTTGCCAGTTGCACGCATGCTGTGAATGCCGCTTGGTCTGCATTCACAGGAAGTGCAATCCAGTGCGAGGCTCTCTAAAATCCCGCTCTCCCTCAACGACCGGCGGGCCGAGCACGTGCATCACGAAGTGACGTTGATTTCCACCATCGCCATCGGCTTCGTGCTCGCTTTCGCTTTCGGATATGTCGCCGACAGGCTGCGCCTGCCGCCGCTGGTTGGTTACCTCGTCGCGGGGATTCTGATCGGGCCCTATACGCCGGGCTTCGTGGCGGACGCCGGACTTTCCTCGCAGCTCGCCGAGGTCGGCGTCATCCTGCTGATGTTCGGCGTCGGACTGCACTTCTCCGCCTCGGATCTGCTGGCCGTGCGCGGCATCGCCATTCCAGGCGCCATCGGCCAGATCGTGCTGGCGACTCTCCTGGGGATGGGCCTGTGCTCGCTGTGGGGCTGGAGTCTCGGCACCGGCCTCGTCGTGGGACTGAGCCTGTCGGTCGCGAGCACCGTCGTCCTGCTGAAGGCGCTGGAGGAGCGCAACATGGTCTCCAGCCCCAACGGCCGTGTCGCCGTAGGCTGGCTGATCGTCGAGGATCTCGCGATGGTGCTGGCGCTGGTGCTGCTGCCGGCCTTCGCCGAGGTGCTGGGCGGCAAGCCGGCACAGGGCCACGGGTCCGGCATGCCGATCCTGCTGGAACTGGCCGTCACCCTGTCGAAGGTCGCGGCCTTCGCGGTGATCGCCATCCTGATCGGACCCAAGGTCGTGCCCTGGATCCTCGCCCGCGTCGCCCGGACCGGTTCGCGCGAACTGTTCACGCTCTCGGTGCTGGCCGTCGCCCTGGGTATCGCCTACGGCTCGGCCGCGATCTTCGGCGTTTCCTTCGCGCTCGGCGCCTTCTTCGCCGGTGTCGTGCTGAGCGAATCGTCCTTCAGCCACAAGGCCGCGGCCGACTCGCTGCCGCTGCAGGACGCCTTCTCGGTGCTGTTCTTCGTGTCGGTCGGCATGCTTTTCGATCCGACAATCCTCTATCGCTCGCCGGGCGCGGTCCTGTCGGTGCTGGCCCTCATCATCTTAGGCAAGTCGCTGATCGCCTTCGCCATCATCATGCTGCTGCGCTTTCCGATCGGCACCGGCCTCGTCGTGTCGGCGAGCCTGGCGCAGATCGGTGAGTTCTCGTTCATCCTGATCGCGCTCGGCATCTCGACGGGGCTGGTGCCGACGGAAGGCCGCGATCTGGTGGTAGGCGGCGCGCTCTTCTCGATCATGCTCAATCCGCTCGTCTTTCATGCCGCCGGGCTACTCCAGAAACGCTTCGCCCGGCCGGCCGGCGAGCCTTTCTTCGGGCAGCGCCACTACGAGGCGCTGGGCCGCGAGCTGGATGTCATCCGGGCCCGACAGGAGGAGCGGTCGAAGGCCGAGGACCTGAAGCTGCACAGCCTGCTTGAGCTCTTTCCCATGCTCCAGCTCGTCGAGCGGCAGGACCAGGAATCCCTGCTCCTGATGTTCAGGCCCAAGTCGGCCTCGCCGGGCGAGCGGGTGATCCGGGCCGGCGACCGTGCCGACGGCATGTACTTCCTGTCGTCGGGCAGTGTCGAAGTGCATGTGGCCGACCGCGTGATCCCGCTCCAGGCCGGCGCCTATTTCGGCGAGATGGCGCTGCTGACGGGGGAGCGCCGCACCGCCGACGTCATTGCCGTCGACTTCTGCCAGTTCCTGGTTCTCGATCGCCGCGACTTCAACCAGTTCATGGCGCGGCATCCCGGCGTGCGCGCTGCGGTCGCCAGCATCGCCGAGGAGCGCCAGGCCATGAACCTCGCGCCGCCGGAGAAGGGCGAGGCCCGCGCCTAGAATTTCCGCCGTCAGTCGTTCGTCAGCCGTTGCCGGTCACGCGGATCACGAGGTTGACCAGCCAGTCCACGGGCTCACTGAGGACCCAGCCGATGACGTTCAGATCCATGCCGAGCTGATTGCCGATCAGAGGCAGAAGGAAAATCAGTCCGAGCAGGATGGGAAAGCCGTAGGGCTCGAGCCGGGCAAGCGGCAGCGCGAGGGCATCGGGCAGCAGGCCGACGGCGACGCGCCCGCCGTCCAGCGGCGGCAGCGGCAGCATGTTGAAAATGGCGAGCAGGACGTTGATGAGGATCGCGTTCTGCAGATTGAGGATCGTCCAGCTCTCGGCCGCTGGCGGCAGCATGACGGCGAGATGCGCGAGCAGGCCTGCCGCCAGGGCCATCAAGACGTTCGTGGCCGGCCCGGCCGCGGCGACCCACACCATGTCGTGTCGCGGATTGTTCAGCGCGCGGAAATTCACCGGCACCGGCTTGGCGTAGCCGAACAAAAAGGGCGCGTGCAGGAAGATCAGCAGGCCCGGCATGAGGATCGTGCCGAACGGGTCGATGTGCTTGAGCGGATTGAGGGTGACGCGGCCCTGCTCCAACGCGGTCCGGTCGCCGAAGCGCAGGGCCACGAACCCGTGCGCGGCTTCGTGCAGCGTGATGGCGAGTATGGCCGGTATGACCCAGGTGGAGATCGTGTAGAGGGTGTCGCTCACCGTGAATCCACCTGTTGTCTCCATCCTTGCTTGGTTTACGGTCCAGCCGATGCATCTTCGATGGACGAGCGGACGCGGGCAAGGTCGGGCCACAGTGAGAGCGTGGATGCTTCATCTCGTCGTTCTTCTCGCCATCTCGTGGACGATGCCCGCATTTGCGCAGCAGAACGTCCGCGTGCCGTTGGAGCAGGACGGTCGTACCCTTCAGCTCGCGGCGCAGTTCTTCCGTCCCGCCAACGTCACGGCGCCGGTGCCCGCGATTGCGCTGTTCCACGGCTGCGGCGGACCGGGCCAGAACACCGCGCGCATGGCGGGGCTCCTGGCATCGTGGGGTTATGCCGCGCTGGTGGTCGACAGTTTCTCGGCGCGCGGCCTCAAGGACGTGTGCGGCCGAAACTGGCCGACGCCGGCCGCGGCCGAGGCGCGGGCGGCTGACATCGATGCGACCCTTGCGTGGTTGGCGAAGCAGCCGGGCATCGATCCGCGGCGGCTCGCCTACATGGGTTATTCCTACGGCGGCGGCGTCGCGATGCTGCGTGCGCTTTCGGCCACGCCGGAAGGCACCGCGCCATCGGCGGCGCGGGCGGTGGTGCTGCTCTATCCCGATTGCGCGCTGGCGGATGCGCTGGGGCCGCGCCTCGCGGTGCGTCAACCGATCCTGCTCGCCATGGGCGCACTCGACGACTGGACGCCGGTCTCGCAATGCCGCGCCGTGATGGAGCGCGTCGTGCGCGGCGGGAATCTGGTCGAGACCAGAGTTTACGAAGGTGCCCATCACAGTTTCGATGCGCTCGGCCTGCCAGTGCGCTATCTCAGCGGGGTTGGCAATCGCAGCAAGCCCGGCGGTTGCTGTGGCGCGCATTACGGAGCCCACGAGCCTGCGTGGAAGCAGTTCGTGGTCGACGTGAAGGCATTCCTCGACAAGGCACTGAAGCCGTAATGCGGGCCGGCAGGAACCGATGCGTTCGACGGCGTGGATAGGCGGGCTAGCTGCCCTGTTGCTTCCCCTCGCGGAGGCGGCTGCGCAGCAAGCGGCTGACGCCGACGGCGTGCGCCATGTCGGCAAGGTCCACAACCGGATGCGCTCGGCCGAAGTGCGCGAGCAGTACTTTCTCGACCAGGAGTTCGACGATGCCGCCCGGCGCTATGCGCTGGCGAAGAAGGAAATCCAGAAATCGACCGGCATCTTCTATTCCATGACCTCTTCGGTCGTCAGCCAGTGGGGCGCGCCCGGCAGCGACTATGGAGCGGTGCAGGCCCAGTTCTCGCCGGCCTTGAACTGGAAGATGTTCGACGATCCCGGGATCGGCGCCGGCTCCTTCCAGTTCGCCTACTTCGCGGCCCAGTACTGGTCGGGCCAGACCGGCCAGAGCCTGCAGAACAGGCTCTTCCTCAACAGTCCGGTCAACGACTATCCGGTCAACCAGCTCACCTTCGCGCAGGTAAGCTACACGCACGACTTCCCCGGCCACTTCGTGTCGCTCACTCTGGGTCAGTTTCCTTTCTCGAACTTCGACACCAATGCCTACTCTGGCAACGAGCAGGTCAATTTCCTCGGCTACTCGCTGGCGCAGAACGGCAGCCAGAACTATTCGCAGGGCAGCCTCGGTGCCTATGTCCAGGTCAATCCGACCAAGGAGCTGACCTTGATCGCGGGCTTCCAGGACGCCAACAACGTCGCGGTTTCCAACTACATCCAGTTCAATACGGCGTTCCAGGGCCAGTATTCCTGGTTCCTCTACGGCGCCGTGTCGCCCAATCTCGGCGGGCTCGGCAAGGGCACCTATTCGCTGCTCTACTACAATCTGCCGAGCGTCCCGATGCAGCCGCAGGCGAGTTCGGGCCTCTCGTTCAACGCCTCCCAGACGCTCGACGAGAATTGGGGCCTGTTCGTACGTGCCAACACCGCATGGAACTCGAGCTGGTACATCCAGTCGTCGATTGCCGGCGGCGCCGTGTACAACAATCCGCTGGGCCGTGCGCCGCACGACCAGATCGGGCTCGGCATCGCCTGGAACGTTACGAACCAAAGGCTCTATGCGGGCTCGCCGGTGCGGCCCAGCGAGACGATGGTCGAGCTGTACTGGTCCTGGTCGGTGAAACACCTGTTGATCACGCCCGACGTCCAGCTTTACTTCCAGCCGGCGCTGGCGCCGACGCAGCAGATGGCGGCGGTCTTCTCGCTGCGGCTCACGGTGCTGTTCTGACGTGCCCGTAGCGTGTTCGAGGGGGAGAGCCAGTCCATGACCGATACGATCGATCCGTCCGAGCGGGGGCACGGGCGGATGAGCATGTGGAGTGTCTCGTCGCTCGGCATCGGATCCATGGTCGGCGCCGGCATCTTCGCGCTGCTGGGCCAGGCGGCCTTGATGACCGGCAGCGACGTCTATCTTTCCTTCGCCATCGGCGGCGTCATCGCGCTGCTGTCGGGCTACTCCTATGCCCGGCTCGCCGCCCGCTTCCCGAGTTCGGGCGGCATCATGGACTATTTCGACCGGGCCTTTCCGTCGAAGACCGTGGCGGGAGGGCTGTCAGTCCTCTATCTGGTGACGCAGATCGTCAATATCGCGATGGTCGCCAAGACCTTCGGCGCCTATGCCGACCGCCTGCTGCTGGGCGACGTTTCGGCGGCCTATGTGGCCAACATCTTCGCGTCGGCGATCGTGATCGTCCTCTTCATCGTCAACATGGCGGGATCCGGGATGGTCGGGCGCGTCGAGGAGCTGCTGGTCGGGATCAAGCTGGTCATCCTGACGGCGCTGCTGGTGGCCGGCGGGTCGAACATCGATCCCGCGATGCTGGTGCAGGGACCGACCGTAGGGCCGGGCATATTGCTCGCGAGCGTCGGCCTCACCTTCTTCGCCTATGGCGGCTACGGCATGATGACCAACGCCTCGGGTCACGTCGCCAATCCCGCAAAGACCATTCCGCGCGCCATCTTCCTCGCGATCGGCGTCGTGATCGTCCTCTATATCGGCCTCTCGGTGGTCGTGATGGGCAACATCTCGCCCGACGAGCTGGCGCGCTTCACGACGACGGCCGTGGCGCAGGCCGCCAAGCCCGTCCTCGGTCAGGTCGGCTTCGTCGTCGTGTCGATCGGTGCGCTGTTCGCGACCGCCTCCTCGATCAATGCGAGCTTCTTCTGCGCCCTCGAAGTCTCGCGCGGCCTCGCGGGCAAGGGGCAGCTTCCGCCCGTGTTCGGGCGGGCCGCCTGGGGGCAGGGCACGCGCGGGCTGGTGTGGTCGGTCGGCGCCGTTCTGGTGATGGTCAACCTTCTCGATCTCGGCGCCATCGCCCAGGTCGCGGGTGCGACGATCCTGATCTGCTATCTCGGCGTCTTCGCGGCGCACTGGCGGCTGCATGGCGAAGCGGGGGGATCGCGCCTCCCGATCGTCGTCGGTGCGGCACTGATGGCCGTGGTGCTCGTGGCATTCGGGGTCAGCCTCTGGTCGACGCAGCCCTCGGCCATCTGGCTCACCGGGCTGGCCGTCGCCGGCAGCCTCGGCATCGAATGGCTGATTCAACGCCGCCGCCTCATCCCGTCCTAGAGCGTTCCTGGGCGAGATTGAATCGAGCCGAGCATTCCAACACTGACCTCACCCTGAGGAGCGCTCCACAGGAGCGCGTCTCAAAGGGTGGGAACGCGCACCTTGCCTGTTGCCCATCCTTCGAGACGGCCCTTCGGGCCTCCTCAGGATGAGGTGAGCTGTTCAATGTGACTAGTCACGCGGGTTACGGAAGACGACGCAGGCGCCCCCCTTGGCCCTCAGCTTCGCGCAGAGTGCGTCGGCCTCCGCCCGGGTCTTTGCCGAGACCCGCACGGCGTAGGTGGGCAAATCGTTGCGGCGCGAATTCAGGACCAGCGGCAGCCGATCGTCGAGCACGGGTTCGTACTTGCGCCGCAGCCGCTCGTAGTGGGCAAGCACGCGTCCTTCGGACCAGTTGCCGGCAAGCTGGATGCCCCACGGTCCCCAGGCCGGGTCCGACGTGAGCAGGGGGCGGCGGCGCGGCGTGTCGATCATGTTCCTGGCGAATTCGATGCAGCGCTCGCCTGTCGGTGTCGCCGTGGATTGCAGCTGCGGCATCGGCTGGGCGGTCCAGGCCTCGGCGCTGTAACCGGTGACGATGCGGACATAGGCTTGCGTCTCGCCGGGCAGGACGCCGCGGCCGGTGCGCCAGGCCTCGACCTGGCCGGGACCGGCATTGTAGGCGGCTGCGGCCAGGCCGAGATTGCCGCGGAAGGTCGTGCGCAGCTCGCGCAGGTAGCTCGCCGACTCGCGCAACGCCTGCAGCGGCTCGAAGGCGTTGGTGAGGCCGCGCATCGCCGCGGTCCCCGGCATGAATTGCGCGATGCCCTGCGCGCCCGCCGGGCTGACGGCCGAGGGATTGAACCTGCTCTCCTGCCAGATGAGGCGGGTGAAGAACTCTTCCGGCAGCCCGTTGTCGGCGGCCGCCTGGGCCAGCGTGCTGCAGATGTCGGCGACGGAGGGGCGCCGGTCATTCGCCGGTTCGGCGCGCGCCTGTACCAGCGGCGGCAGGGCAATGGCGAGCGATACCAAGGCCAGCAGCGACAGGAGGAAACATCGCGGGGTGAGCAGCGCGCGATCCATTGGCGGGAATGATATCATCGCCTGTCGACTTCACGTACCGCATCGGACTCTGTTTCATGATTCGCAAAGCCACCCTCGCCGACCGCCCCCGCATTTCCGAAGTGCGCCTCGCCGTGCGCGAAAACATGCTGAGCCCTGGTTCCGTGAGCAAGGTCGAGACGACGTCCGACTGGATCTTCGCGAACGCGACCTTCTGGGTGTGGGAGGAGGCGGGTGCCGTGCAGGGCTTTTCCGTCGCCGATCCGCGGGACGGCACGATCTTCGGGTTGTTCATCCATCCCGATTACGAGGGCCGTGGGCTGGGACAGGCACTGCTGCCGCTTGCCTGTGAGGATGTGCGTGCCGCAGGCTTTGCGGCGGCGACGCTGACGACGGGTCCCGGCACGCGCGCCGAGCGCTTCTATCGCACCAACGGCTGGGAAGAGATCGGCCGTCAGGACAACGGCGAGATCATCTTCCGGAAGACGCTGTAACGGCGCGCTTCAGGGCTGCGCGGGCGAGGAGGCGCGTCGAATCGAGGGTCGGCAGCGGCGAGTTGCCGTCGTTCATGATCAGCGGGATCTCCGTGCACCCAAGGATGACGGCATCGCAACCCTCGGCCTTCATACGGCTCATGACGCGCTGGTAGGCTGCGACGGCCTGCGGTGTGAACACGCCCTGCACCAGCTCGTCCATGATGATGCGATTGGTCTCGTCGCGCTCGGCATCGGTCGGGCGCAGCCACGCGAGCCCCTGCGCCTCGATCTTCTCCGGATAGACCTCGCTGTCGATCAGCCAGCGCGTGCCGGTGATGCCGAGCTTCCTGTAGCCGCGCGCCGCGGCTTCGGCGGCGACCACCTCGGCGATGTGCAGCCACGGCAGCGGCGAGCGCGGCAGCACATGCGCCATCGCCTGATGGATCGTGTTGTCGGGACAGATCAGGAAATCCGCACCGGCCTTGGCGAGCTTTCCGGCCGAGGACAGCATCAGCTCGGCTACGCCGGCACGGTCGCCGCGATCGAGCCGCTCGACATAATCGGCCAGCGAATGGGTGTGCATCGAGACTTCGGGATGGGCATGCGGTCCCATCAGTCCCGCGCCTTCGACGCAGATCGTCTTGTAGCAGAGGGCCGCGCCCTCGGCGGAGCAGGCGACGATCCCGATATGCTGCGGCATGCTTATCCCTTCGCGCGCGGATGCGCGGCGCGGTAGACGGCGGCGAGGCGGGCGGCATCGACGTCGGTGTAGCGCTGCGTCGTCGACAGCGACGCGTGGCCCAGCAATTCCTGGATGGTGCGCAGGTCGCCGCCGGCGCCCAGCAGGTGTGTCGCGAAGGAATGGCGCAGCGCGTGCGGCGTGACGCTTTCGGCAAGGCCGAGCTCGCGACGGATCTCGCGCACCCGCTTCTGCACGATGGCGGGATCGAGCGCGCCGCCGCGCGCGCCCACGAAGACGCGATCCGACGGCTTGGCCGCGGGCAGCCAGGGGCAGGCGTCGCGATAGGCTTTAAGCGCCTGCAGCGCCTGCGGCAGCAGCGGCACCAGCCGCGTCTTGTTGCCCTTGCCGGTGACGGCGAGCGTGTCGCGGCCGCTCTTCAGCAGGTCGTCGACCTCCGCCTTGGAGAGCGACAGCGCCTCGCCGATGCGAAGGCCGGCGCCGTAGAGCAGGACCAGCACCGCGGCATCGCGCAGGTCGATCCACGGCGCGCGCTCCTGGTCGGACTGGGCTTGGAGCACGTCCTCCATGTCGCGTTCGCTCAGCGCCTTCGGCACGGCGCGCGGCAGCTTGGGCGTCTGGATGGTGGCGATGCTCGCATTGTGCGCGAGGCCGTTCTTGTCGAGGAAACGGAAGAACGAGCGCACCGAGGAGAAGGCCCGCGCCGTCGAGGTGCGCGCCATGCCCTGGTGCGCGCGATCGGCCAGCCAGGCACGGAACTCGGCGGGCTTCAGCCGCGCGAGAGCGTCGAGGGTCGGTGTCTCGCCGAGATAGGTCGTCATGAAGCCGAGGAAGGTCGCGACGTCGTGCTCGTAGGCGGTGAGCGTGTGAACGGCGAGGCGGCGCTCGGTCTTCAGCCAGTCGCGCCACGCCTCTTGTGCGTCTGCGACACTCAAGGCGACGTCACTCGGGCAGGTCGAGCCAGGCGCGGATGGTGTTCTCCAGCACCTTCGACAGGAAGAACAGGAGTTCGGTCGACATTTCCGGCCCGAACGCCTCGGGATCGCGCGCGCCGAAGCACATGACGCCGTCGGGCGAGCCGGACGAGACCTGCAGGCGCATCAGCACGTCCGATTTAACGAAGCGCGCGACGTCGCCGAAGAAGGCTTCCTCGCCCACGATGTCGGAGCGCAGGCGGGCATGCTTGTCGGGACCGATGGCGGCGTCGATGGCGCCCGGCGCCAGCACGTAGACGCCGCGCACGGGCACGCGCTTGGGAGCGTCGGCGTTGGCCTCGATCGCCATGGTGATGAAGTCGACGTCGAGCAGCTCGGGCAGCTCGTGCGTGACGACGTGGATCATCTTCTCGAACGTCGTCGCCTGGATGATGCTGATCACCGCCGCCTGGATGCGGTTCTGGACGATCTGGTTCTGCTTGGAATTGGCAATGATCTCGGTGCGCTCGACCTTGAGCTTCTCGATCTCGCCGCGCAGGCGCTTCAGGATCGCCTGCTGCATGTCGATGACGCCCGGTCCCTGGACCCTCGGCGTGACGCCCATCTCCGCGGCCAGTTCGCCGTTCTTCTCGAAGAAATCGAGGTGGGCCTTGAGATAGGCCACGACGTCGTCGGCGGTGATCAGCTTCACCTGCCGGCCGGAGCCGTCGGGCGCCGGGATCGTGCCGTCGTTGGCCATGCGCCCGTTCTCCGGGTCAGAGGATCGACTGGCCGGTCTTGGCCCAGTCGTCGAGGAAGGCTTTTAGGCCATTATCCGTCAGAGTGTGCTTGAAGAGTTGGCGCAGCACGTTGGGCGGCAGCGTGCCGACATGCGCGCCGAGCTTGGCCGCGGCGATCACATGCTGCGTGTGACGGATCGAAGCCACCAGCACCTCGGTCTTGAAGTGCGGGTACTGGCGATAGATCGTCATGATCTCGCCGATCAGGTGCATGCCGTCCTGGCCGATATCGTCGAGGCGGCCGACGAAGGGCGAGACGAAGGTCGCGCCGGCCTTGGCCGCCAGCAGCGCCTGCGCCGCCGAGAAGCACAGCGTGACGTTCACCATCGTGCCTTCGGACGTGAGCACCTTGCAGGTCTTGAGCCCGTCCGGCGTCAGCGGCACCTTCACGGTGACGTTCTTGGCCAGCTTGGCGAGCTTGCGGCCTTCCTCGAGCATCGTCTTGTGGTCGGTCGCGACCGTTTCGGCGCTGACCGGACCCGGGACGATGGCGCAGATCTCCTTGATGACGTCGAGCATCTGGCGGCCCGACTTGGCGATCAGCGAGGGGTTGGTCGTCACGCCGTCGAGCAGGCCGGACGCAGCCAGATCCTTGATATCGGCGACATCGGCGGTATCGACGAAGAACTTCATATAAACTACCCCAATGGCCAGTGGTTCGGACTCGCCTGTTGCCACAATTTCTAGCGATTCCCCCTCGGAGCCACAAGCCAAGGGGGCCGCGTCGTCGCGTCTCGAATCGGTGGAAAACACGGTCAAGATCTTGCTGCCGCTGCCGCTGGGCGATGCCTACGACTATCGCGTGACTGAAGGCATGGCGGTAGCGCCGGGGCATTTCGTCATCGTGCCGCTGGGCAAGCGCGAAACCGTCGGCGTCGTCTGGGGCGCGGGCACCGGCGACGTCGCGCCGGAGAAGTTGCGCGACGTGATCGCGGTGCTGCCGGCGCTGCCGATGGCCGATGCGATGCGGCGTTTCGTCGATTGGGTGTCGGCTTACACGCTGATGCCTGCAGGTGCCGTGCTGCGCATGGCGATGAGCGTGCCGTCGGCGCTCGAAGCGCCCAAGACCGAACTGGTCTATCGCCCGGCCGCGCCGACCGGGGACACCGCGCTCAAGCTCACGGCGGCGCGTCGTCGCGTGCTGGAGCAGTTGAAGGATGGGCCTGCGATGGCCGCCGCGGAGCTTGCGCATCTTGCCGGCGTGGGCACGTCGGTGGTGAAGGGCATGGCATCGGTCGGGCTGCTGGCGGCCGAGGAGCGCATCGTGCGCCGCTCCTTTCCGCAACCCGACGGGCTTCATGACGGGCCGATCTTGTCGGCCGCGCAGAAGATCGCCGCCGATAGCCTGGTCGAGAAGGTGAATGCACATGCCTTCTCCGCGACCCTGCTCGATGGCGTGCCGGGCGCGGGCAAGACCGAAGTCTATTTCGAGGCGGTCGCCGCCTGTCTCGCCGCCGGCCGGCAGGTGCTGGTGCTGCTGCCGGAGATCGCGCTGACGGCGCAATGGCTCAGGCGCTTCGAGGACCGCTTCGGCGCCTTGCCGTCGCCCTGGCATTCCGGCCTCACCAGCCTGGAACGCCGTGAGACCTGGCGGGCGATTGCCGAGGGGCGGGTCGGCGTCGTCGTGGGCGCGCGCTCCGCGCTGTTCCTGCCGTTCGCCAATCTCGGCCTCATCGTCGTCGACGAGGAACACGACAGTTCGTTCAAGCAGGACGAGGGTGTCGTCTACAATGCGCGCGACATGGCGGTGGTGCGCGCCCGCCTTGCCTCCGCGCCCATCGTGCTGGCCTCTGCGACGCCGTCGCTCGAAAGCGTCGTCAACGTGAAGACCGGCCGCTACGGCGAAGCCCATCTGCCGGGACGCCATGGCGGACATCAGCTCGCTTCATTGTCCGCGATCGATCTGCGACGCGAGGCGCCATCGCGCGGCCGCTGGCTGTCGCCGCCGGTAGTCGAGGCGATGAAGAAGACGCTGGCGGCCGGCGAGCAGACGCTTCTGTACCTCAATCGCCGCGGCTATGCGCCGATCACGCTCTGCCGCGCTTGCGGCTCGGGACTGGAGTGTCCGCAATGCTCTGCCTGGCTGGTCGAGCACCGCTTTCGCCGGACGCTGGTCTGTCATCATTGCGGCTACTCGGAACCGCCGGCGCAGACCTGCCGGCATTGCGGTGCGGTCGATCAGTTCGTCGCCTGCGGTCCCGGCGTCGAGCGGCTGGCCGAGGAGGCGCTGGAGCTTTTCCCCGAGGCGCGGCTCGAACTCTTCACGTCGGACAGCCTGATGAACCGCGACGAGGCATCGGCCGCAGTCGAACGCATGGAGAAGGGCGAGATCGACATCCTGATCGGCACGCAGATGGCGGCGAAGGGCCATCACTTCCCCAACCTCACGCTGGTCGCCGTGATCGATGCCGATCTCGGCCTCAACGGTGGCGATCTGCGGGCAGCCGAGCGGACGTTCCAACTCCTCTATCAGGTAGCGGGTCGCGCCGGCCGCGACGGGAGGCCGGGCCGGGCGCTCATCCAGACCCACAATCCCGACCATCCGGTGATGCAGGCGCTGGTTTCGGGCGATCGCGACCGCTTCGTCGAGGTCGAACTGCACGACCGGTCGCTGGCCGGGATGCCGCCCTACGGACGGCTGGCTTCCCTGATCATTTCCGGGCCGGATCCCGTGGCGGTCGACAATGTTTGTGCAGCACTCGCGCGCCAGGCGCCGCAGCAGGAAGGCGTCACGATCCTGGGGCCGTCGGTCGCACCGCTGGCCCTGCTGCGCGGCCGGCACCGCCGGCGCTTCCTGCTCAAGGCCGGCCGCGAGACTGCCGTGCAGCCCTTGCTGCATGCATGGTTAGAGAAGATCGGCCTGCCCGGTTCAGTGCGTCTGCAGGTGGATGTCGACCCCTATTCCTTCCTCTGAGTCCACACGCCCGGACCCCCGCGCCGAAAAACCGCTGTAGAACAGCGCTTTGCCGACGTTGCGCCGGGAAATGCAGCATGGTAGCAACGCGCGCTTTTCCGGGGTGGGGCGGCAAGCGACGCGGGGCGTTCTGCTAGGGAAAAGCGTGTGAATTCAATGGCTTGCCGGCCGTGTTCTGCGGCAGGGGAGAGGCTATCGACGTGACAACCGCAACCACCGGCGTTGCCGGACGCTACGCCAGCGCCCTTTTTGAACTCGCGGATAGCGCCAAATCCCTCGACCAAGTGGCGCAGGAT
>JAKFVZ010000737.1 GCA_021732965.1 Reyranella sp. | reverse complement strand
GTCCCCGATCCCGCGCTGGCCTTCCGGATGTTGCCGAACCGCGAGGCGCGGGCGACCGCGGTCAAGAACGGACGCACGATCTACGACGTCACCTATTCCACCGACGAGCATGGTTTTCGTACCGTGCCGTCGGACGGCAAGCCGGCGGGCGAGACGCCGGTCCTGATCCTGGGCGATTCCTTTGCCTTCGGGGCCGGCCTTCCCGACCAGGAAACACTGGCCTGGTATCTGCGGGACCTGTCGGACGCCCAGCTGCAGCCGGTAAATCTCGCCGTGAAAGGCTACGGCATCCATCAGGTACTGCGGCAGATCGAGATGGGCGAGCCGCGGAAGGCAGGGCATGCCCGCTATCCTTGGGCGGTGCTGTCGATCGTCGACGACCACGTGTTGCGCGTGGCCGGCCGGGTCCAGTGGCTGCACGACAGCCCGCGCTACGTCGTCGAACCCGACGGCGCGCTGACGGCGCGCGGCACCTGGGTGCATCCGTCGGACTTCGTGGAATCGCTGATCGTCGGTTCGCGCCTGTTCGCGCTCGCCTGGAAGGCCTTCGAGGTCGACGAGCCCGGCGAGCGGCGCCTGTTCGTGCGCCTCCTGCACGAGATCAAGGTGAAGCTCGCCGCCGATTACGGGGCGAAGCTCGTGGTTCTCTATTATTCGGGCGAGACCTGGCGCGGCGATCTCGCGGGCTGGCGGAACACGATGGTGCCCTTGCTCTGCGAGGCCGCCGTCCCGGTCCTCGACGTCAATGCGCTGCTGCCGCGGCCGCCGCAGCCGGTCGATCGCTTCTACATCGCCGACGACGGCCATCCGACAGCGCTTCTCAACCGGACCATCGCCGCCGCGCTGGTCGAGGATTTCAGGCGCGGCACGGTCGATCGCGGCAGCCTTCGATGTGCCCGGTGATGCCCGGTCTGTGCTAATTCCTGTCGACGACGATGGGGAGAGGGCGCGTGTACAAATCCATTCTGGCGATATCCGAGGGCGGCCCCGATGCGGTCCTGTCGTTTCGCCTCGCCGCGCGCGTCGCGGCGCTGTTCGACGCCACGGTGGATGCGGTGCACTTCTCGGAAGCCCGCCGCGGCGATGCCGACATCGCGCTGCAGTCGATGCCCTTCCTGAAGACCGATTCCGACACTCGCGTCGAGGCGCGCGCCCGCGAGTCCGAGCGCGCCTATCGCGAGCTGATCGCGCCGCTCGCCGGCGCGACGTTCGCCGGTCCCGGCCTGAAGCGCGACCGGCTGGTCGCCATGGGTCGCGAGTCGAGCCTGCTGCTGCTCGGGCGGCCCGGCACCGACCCTGAGAACGTTGCGCCCGAGACGGTTCATGCCGCGCTCTACGAATGCGCACGCCCCGTTCTGATCGCGCCGCCTCATACCGACCACCGGCCGATCTCGTCGGTCGTCGTCGCCTGGAACGGCAGCGCCCAGGCGGCGCGCGCGGTCGGCTATGCGATGCCGTTCCTCGTCAAGGCGGAGAGGGTGACGATCCTGGTGGCCGGCGCTGCGCCGGACGCCGTCGCAACGCCATTCCTCATGCGCACGCTCGGCCGCCACGGCATTGCCGCTGCCGTCGAGACGATGGATCCCGGCG
Organism: Reyranella sp.; assembly: GCA_021732965.1. Taxonomy (GTDB): domain Bacteria; phylum Pseudomonadota; class Alphaproteobacteria; order Reyranellales; family Reyranellaceae; genus Reyranella. The sequence goes on along the minus strand of JAKFVZ010000737.1, from coordinate 21,242 downwards.
ATGTGTCTGGACGCGCCCGTGGCCGTGCGTTGCTGGAATATACCAAGGAGAAAGGCGCCGGCCTGCTGGTCATGGGCGCCTATGGGCATGGCGGCCTATCGAACTTCCTGGGGCTTGGCGGGGCGACGGCGAAAGCGATCGCTTCATGCCCCATGCCGCTTTTGCTCGCGCATTGAGTGCGACACCACAGATCGGACTCGGCGTCCGTTGACCTGTACAAGGAGCGATGAGCAACGAAGCATTCGGCAAGCACATGGTGTGGACGGTAGACCCGCGCACCAAAACTGAAATCGGCATCGGCTATTCGAGCCTGGTGGAAGCCCAGGCGGAAGCTGCCAAGCTGGAGCAGGTAGGATACACGATCCTCCGGATCGTCCCGACGTCGCTGCCAAAGCCCAATTCCTGATTGTTCCCTCCGGCAGGGAACGTTCCAAAACCGCCCGGCGAAGCAATTCGCCGGGCTTTTTCATGGGCGAGGGCTCAGGCGCTCGGTTGCCGTTCGATCCAGCGCTGCGCGGGCTCGAGGCTTCGAAACACGCGCATCGGCCGGTCGGCCGCCGCCAGAATGCCCAGCAGACGCTCGATCCGTTCGACCTGGTTGTCGCCAACGACGACCGCCAGCGGCCCGACAGGTCCGCGCTGGGCAAAACTGCGGAAGAGAACGCCCAGCGCCAGCATGTCCTCGTGGCCCATGGCGGGGCGGCCGACGCGGCCGTCGAACAGCTTGGCCCAGTTTACCGCGCCGCCGGCATCGACGGCCCGGACATAGTCCTCGATATCGCCGCGCGTGAAGTCACCATCGGCAGTGATGGTGACCCGCCGGGTCTCGGGATCGATCTGCCAGAGCAACGACATGCCGCCTTTTTAAGGGGCGGCAGCCGTCCGGGCCAGAGGCGCGCCCGGGGCCCGCTAGGCGCGGGCTTCGAGCGGCTTGCTCTGCACCAGTTCGTGGCCGGTGAAGCTGCGCGTCTCCGGCGGCGGCAGGTCGCCGCCCTCCAGCTCCTTCGCGAGTTGCTCCTTGCGGGCCTTGAGCCGCTGGCCCATGGCGACGAGGTCGAGGTCGGCCTTGCGCAGCTGCGCGAATAGGCCTTCGCCCGGCCGCTCCTCTTCCTTGACGTGATGCTTGATCATCTCCGACAGCACCTTGACCTTGGCATCGTAGAATTCGTCGTCCGGCGATCCGGCCGAGATTTCCGCGATCAGCACCTTGGCGCCGTCATGCTCGACATAGGATTCGTCGAGCAGGTCGTCCTCCACGGCATCCTTGCAGACGGGATAGAGGATTTCCTCCTCGATGGTCGCGTGGATCGTGAGTTCGGTGCAGATCCTGGTGGCGAGGTCCTGCTTACGGTTGGCGTCGCGCGCCTTTTCGAACTTCTCGAACAACTCTTCGACCTTGCGGTGATCGGCCTTCAGCAGGGCGACGGCATCCTGTTTGACGGGCATGGTAACTCCTTCAGTAACGGATCAGACGGAACGGGAAGACGAGGTGGGGACCATCGTGTCGACGAGCTTGCCGGCCATGTCGCCGACCTTCTCGCCAAGATGCGCGTCGGCAATCTGCTCGCCGACCGCTGTCTTGGCGGTCTCCAACACGTCGCGGCCCTTGTCGATCGCCTCGGCGCCGACCTTGCCCAGCACCTGACGCTCGGCCTGCGACACCGGGAGCGCCGCGCCGAACAGGGCGCCCAGCGCCGTCCCGATGGCCGCGACGAGGATCGGCTGCTCCTCGAAGAGCTTCGTGACGGCCTGCCGGGTATCGGCGGCGAGCTTCGAGGCATCCTGGTTGAGATGCTCGGCCGTCTCCTTGCCCTCTTCGACAAGCCGCTTGGCCTGGTCGACCTGCTCGCCCGCCGCGCCGCGGACCGCGTCGGCCGCTCCCTTGGCCTGATCGGTCAGGGAAGCCGCCGTATCGAGCGCCAGCTTCTCGGCCTTCGTCGCGATGCCGGTGACCTTGTCGGTGGCCTGTCCGGCGAGTGACTTGGCGGTGTCCGCCGCCGTGCCGGCGGCGCTCTTGACCTTGCCGGCTGCCGCCGCGGCGGCATCCGTGCCGACGGTCGTCGCGGTCTTGAGCGCAGAGGTCGCCGTCGCCATGACGTCGGCTCCGGTGGTGCGCGTCAGCATCATGGTCAGGCCCGCGCCGATCAGCAGCGCCGCGCCGGGATTGGTGCGGGCCGATTCGGCCAGGCTCTTCACCACCGACAGACTGCTGTCGCGCAGCACGCCGACCAGTTCGGTCGAGAGCGCAGACGTCGTCATGCCTTCGCGCAACTGGCCGAGCGTGTTGGACAGGCCGGCGCGCTGGGCCTCGGCTTCGCGTTGGAGTTGGGCGCTCTCTCTCATGTCAGGTTCTCCTTCGCCATGCGGGCGTCGTTCTGCAGGGATGCAATGGTTCGGGTCGGGGTGGGATCGACGGCGCCGAGCGTCTTCTTGCCGGCCATGAGGACGACGATGCCGCCCAATGCCGATCCGCCGGCGACGATCAGGATCGCCACGGCGGGCGAGACGCCGCTTTCGATCAGGGCGGCAACGAGCGCCTGGAGCACCAGGATGAGGGCGCCGATGATGAAGACGGTGCCCACGAGCATCATGACGATGCCGCTGACGAGGCTGGTTCGCAGCGCCTCGGCCTTCTCTCCGAGTTCGACCCGGGCGAGACGGATCTCGGTCTGAATGAGGTCGGCGCTTCGTCCAAGCGCGTCTGTCACCAGGGCAACGACGCCCGGCCTTTCGGTGGTGTTCATGCAGCCCTCCTAGACGTCGATGCGGCCGACGTTGGGCTCGTTCGCCCGGGGTCCGGCTGCTTCGGTCGTGGCGCCCATGCCGGCCTTGACGATGCGCGACAGGGCGAAGCCCACGATGACCGAGCCGGCCAGCAACGCGAGCGGCTGCCGCTTGCCGAAGTCGGTCGCCATGGTCAGAAGCTCTCCCGCCGACTTGTCGCGCAGGTCGTCAGCCAGGCGGTCGATCCGTTGACCGGTCGAGCGGACATAGTCGGCGACCGCCGGGGACTGGTCCTGCAGGCTCCCGGCGAGCGTGGCGGCCGTCTTGCCGAGCGCGGAAACGGCATCCGCCCCGGTCTCGGCAGAGCGCCCGGCCAGCTCTTCGGCCTTTCCCGTAAGCGCATTCTTGATCTCGGATACGGCGGCGCCGAGATCCGGCTTGGTCTCCTTCGGCGCGTTGGCGTGTGACATGTCGGCCATTCTTTGACTCCCTCGGCAATCTCTTGCCCGGCGAGACGCCAGGTGGTTGCAGGCGGCCAACGTGCTCTAGGCGATTATCGTTCCTTGGTTATTTGGCGGCGGTGGCGGGTGTCCGTTAGCGGACCGACGACGTGCATCGGCATTGCCGTTGCCATCGCCACGGCAACCGCAAATTGCGTCGCCGGGGTTTGGGAAGCAGATCCGAGGCGGTAATGGGCTCTACGGCTGGCTATTTCAGCTCATAGCTGTCGATCAGCCAGGGTTCGTGCTGGGCCGCGTCGATCCATTCCTTCATCGCCGGATGCCCCAGCACCGCCGTGCAGTAGGCGTCGGCGTCGGTGTCGAGCGTGACGCCGTAGGTCTTGAAGCGCGTCACCACGGGCGCAAACATCGCATCGGCCGCGCCGAACGCGCCGAAGAGGAAGCCATCGTCCTTCTGGAAGGCGCCGGCAAAGCGCTTGCGGCAATCCCGCCAGAGCGAGGTGATCCTCTCGATGTCGGCGCGGGTGCCTGTCGTCATGCCCATGCCGGGATAGGAAGCACGGATGTTCATCGGCATGCTGTTGCGCAGGTCGGGGAAACTCGAGTGCATTTCCGCCGAGATCGACCGGGCGTGGGCGCGCGCCGCGGCCGAGGGCGGCCACAGACCGGCTTCGGGCTTCATGTCGTTGAGATACTCGGCGATGGCGAGCGAATCCCATACCGCGAGGCCGCGATGCAGCAGCACCGGGAGACGGCCCGAGGGCGAGTGCTTGCGGATCGCCGCCTGCGTCTCCGGCCGGTCGAGCGGTATCACGATCTCGTCGAAGTCGATATTCGCGATCCTGGCCATCAGCCAGCCGCGCAGCGACCACGACGAATAGTTCTTGTTGCCGATCACGACAGTGAATTCGGCCATCGACGCCCTCCTTGCCAGCCATGGAGTTTGACCGGCAATGTAATCGCTCTCTTGATGTTTGTGAGCATGGCCATGTCGCTGCCGTTCGTCGACCGTTCTTCTTCCTCTCTCCCCCTGCAGTTTGTTGCTCGTTCGAAGTGGGGCGCCTGGTTGAAAGCCCAGTCCGGCGCCACGCGCGGCTGGGTCGAATCGCTCGGACTCGCCGGATCGCCGGCCGATGTCGCCGTTCTGCCAGGACGCGACGGCAAGGCGTCCGGTGCAGTGCTTGTGATTCCGGATGCGCCGACCCTGTGGGATTTCGGCGCGCTGACCGCGAAGCTGCCGGTGGCGACGTGGCGGCTGGAAGGCAAGACCGCGCCGGTGTCGATGACCGACGTGGCCGTGGCGATTGGCCTCGGCGCCTGGAGGTTCGAGCGCTATCGCGCCACCAAGGGGAAGGAAGGCCCGCGCTTCCTGTGGCCCGCGGGCGCCGACAAGAAGCGGGCGACGGCGACGATCGAGGCGATCTCGATGGCGCGCGACCTCATCACCACGCCCTCGTCGGACATGGGACCGACCGAATTGGCGGCGGCGGCCCAGAAGCTCGCCAGGGCGCACAAGGCGAAAATCAAGGTGATCGTGGGCGACGATCTCCTGAAGCAGAATTATCCGACGATCCACGCCGTCGGCCGCGCCTCGGTGCGCGCGCCGCGCCTGATCGACCTCACCTGGGGCAAGGCGAGCGATCCCAAGGTGACGCTGGTCGGCAAGGGCGTGTGCTTCGACACCGGCGGCCTCGACCTCAAGCCGGCGGCCGGCATGCTGATGATGAAGAAGGACATGGGCGGTGCGGCCACGGTTCTGGCGGTGGCGTCGATGATCATGGCGACGGGCCTGCGGGTGCGGCTGCGCGTGCTGGTGCCGGCGGTCGAGAACTCCGTGTCCGGCAACGCCTTCCGTCCGATGGACGTGATCAGGACGCGCAAGGGCATCACGGTCGAGATCGGCAACACGGATGCCGAGGGACGCCTGATCCTGTGCGACGCGCTGGACGAGGGCGCTTCGGAGAAGCCCGCCATGATGATCGACTGCGCGACTCTGACAGGCGCGGCCCGCGTGGCGCTGGGGCCCGACCTGCCGGCGCTGTTCTGCAACGACGACAAGCTTGCGAATGAGTTGATCGCGGCGGGCGAGACCGTCACCGATCCGATGTGGCGGATGCCGCTGTTCGCGCCCTATCGCCAGATGCTGGCCAGCAAGGTGGCCGACATCAACAACGTCTCGGCCGGCGCCTTCGGCGGATCGATCACCGCCGCGCTCTACCTGAAGGAATTCGTGCCCGATGACGTGCCGTGGGCGCATTTCGACATGATGGCCTGGAACAACAGCAGCCGGCCGGGCCGTCCCGAAGGCGGCGAAGCCCAGGTCGCGCGCGCGATCTACCGCACGATCGCGGACCGTTTCGGGAAGTAGGAGCGGTCCGCTTTCCTTGTCATCCTGAGCGCAGCGAAGGATCTAGCGTTCTTTCGGGAGTGCTTCGGTCGTTCCGTCAGGTCCTTCGCTTCGCTCAGGACGACATTAGTACCCCGTGACCGGGTCGACCGTGTTGATCAGCGGCTGGCCGGACCGTATGCGCTTGATGTTCTCGATCACGCCGGGTGAGGCGGTGCGCGGGTTGGTGGCGCCGGCGATGTGCGGCGTGACCTTCACCTTGGCGTGCGTCCAATAGGGATGATCCGCGGGCAACGGCTCGGTGTTGAACACGTCGAGCGCGGCGCCGGAAAGATGGCCCGAATCGATCGCGGCCAGCAGGTCGTCGTCCACCACGTGTCCGCCGCGACCCATGTTGATCAGATAGGCGCCCTTCGGGAGGGCGGCGAATAGCTTCGCGTCGAGGATACCTTTGGTGTCGCGCGTGAGCGGCAGCACGTTGATGAGGATGTCGGTGCGAGCGAGGAATGCCGCCAGCCCTTCATGTCCGTGGAAGGTCTCGACACCCGGCACGGTCTTCTGCGTGCGGCTCCAGCCGGCGGTCGGGAATCCCAGGGCCGCGAACTTCTTCGCCGTGTCCTGGCCGATCGTGCCGAGGCCGGTGATGCCGATGCGGCGATGGATGGTGTCGACGAAATCCTCGGGCTTCCAAGCCTTCGCCCGCTGGCTCTCGGCATACTTGTCGATGTCGCGATGGTGACGCAGGGCAAAGTAGATGGCGTATTCGCTCATCTGTCCGACCAGCCCGTCGTCCATGATGCGGGTGATCGGCACGCCCGGTGGCAGCTTGTCATCGGCCAGCAAATGGTCGACGCCCATGCCCAGCGACACGATCAGTTTTACATTCGGGAAGGAGGCGATCAGGCCCCGGTCCGGCTTCCAGGCGAGGACGACTTCGATGTCGTCCTTGTTCCCGAGATTGTCCCGGGTGCGGAAATCGATCGGACCAAGACCTGCTTCGAGGACCTTGTTCCAGAGGACGCCGTCGGTATCGCGGCTGATGTAGGCAATAACTCCGGCCATGCAGCCTTTTACTGAGGGAGCGTCGCCGGGTCGAGCTTGATTCCCTTTTCCTTGTAATAACGCACGGCGCCGGGGTGGAATGTGAGGACCGTGTTCCGGGCCGCATTGGCCGCGACCGTCTCCTTGGCCGCCGCGTGGGCGCGGACCATGGTCGAATTGTTTTCGAGGATGGTCTTGGTGATCCTGTAGGCCACCGCGTCGGACATGTCCTTGCTGGCGATCGCGAAATTGTAGAGGCCGATCGTCTTCTGGTCCTCCGTCTGCTGCCTGTACAGGCCCTTCGGTACCTTCGATTCGGTGAACTCCGGTATCCGGGCGCGGATGGTCGCGATGTCCTCCGGCGTCCACGTGAAGAAGTTGATCGCCTGCTCGACATCGAGCTGCGTGAAGATCGGCACCGGCGCGCCGGCGCCGAAGCAGAAGGCGTCGATCAGCCCGTCGTTGAGCTGGTTGCCGGCCTCGCTGCCCTGGCCGTTGCGCGCCGTCACCTTCATGCCAAGCGCGTCGAAGATCAGCGGGAAATAGGTGCCGGGCGTGCCGGCCTTGGGTCCGGTGCCGACGGTCTTGCCCTCGAGCTGCCTGAAGCTGGTGATGCCCGATTTCTTAAGCGACACGCATTGCATTGGCGTGTCGTACATCGGGAACAGCGCGCGGATGCTGTCGTATTTCTTGCCCTTGGTCCACGGTGCGGACCCTTGCTTCGCCTGCAAGGCGACACCCAGGGTCGTCATGCCAAGGCCGATCTTGCCGTCGTCGATCATCATGACGTTCTGGTTCGGACCCTGGGTCTGCTGCGTCGTCACCTGCATGCCGGCCTTGTCGGTCAGCAGGGCGGCAACGACGCCGCCATAGACGTGATAGGTGCCGCCGACGGATGCAGTGCCCAGGGTGATCGGCACCGGCTGGGCGAGGGCGACGGACAGGGCGATCGGGGTCGCGACGACAAGAGCAGCAACAGCAAGAACGCAGCGGAAGCCGATCATGACGGTCCTCCCTTTCAGGCCCTCCTCATAAATTTGTCGCGCGAGGCCTGCAAGCCGTCAGAAGTTTCCGTGCGATTGAAACAATCAGGTCGCGACGACTCGACTGTCGGCGCCGATCGCCTCGAGGTTGAAGGCCGCGGCAATCAGCGCCTGTGTGTAAGGGGTTTGCGGCGCCTCGAAAATCTGGCTCGCGGGCCCGCGCTCGACCACCTTGCCGTGGCGCAGGACGACGACCTCGTCGGCCAGCGCGCGCACGACCTTGAGGTCGTGGCTGATGAAGAGATATGCAAGTTTGTACTTCTGCTGGAGGTCGCGCAGCAGGTCGACGATCTGGGCCTGGACGCTCATGTCGAGCGCCGAGGTCGGCTCGTCGAGCACGATCAGGCGCGGCTTGAGGACCAGGGCGCGGGCGATCGAGATGCGCTGGCGCTGGCCGCCCGAGAATTCGTGCGGGTAGCGGTCACGGCTCGCCGGATCGAGACCGACCTCGCGCAGCACCTGCTCGATCATCGCGGCGCGCTCGGCCGGCGTGCCGATTTTATGGACTTCCAGGCCCTCGCCGATGATCTCGCCGACCGACATGCGCGGGCTCAGCGAGCTGAACGGATCCTGGAAGACGATCTGCATCTCGCGGCGCATCGGCCGAAGCTCGCGCTGGCTCAAGCCCTGGAGCTCGCGGCCGTCGAACCAGATGCCGCCCTCGCTGCGCTCCAGCTTCAGCAGGGCGAGCCCGAGTGTCGTCTTGCCGGAGCCCGATTCGCCGACCAGGCCGATCGTGTGGCCCTCGCGCAGCGCGATGCTGACGCCGTCGACCGCCTTCACATGGCCGACCGTGCGACGCATCAGGCCGCGCCGGATCGGGAAATGCACCTTGAGGTCGTCGAGGCGCAGGATCTCGGGCGCCGACGGATCGGCGGCCGCCGGCCGGCCCTTGGGTTCGGCCGAGAGCAGGTGCTGGGTGTAGCTGTGCTGCGGATCGTCGAAGACCCCGGCCACGGGGCCTTGTTCGACGATGCGGCCCTGGGTCATCACGCAGACGCGGTCGGCCATCTTTCGCACGATGCCGAGGTCGTGGGTGATGAACAGCAGCGCCATGCCGTAGCGCGCCTGCAGGGACTTCAGCAGCTTCAGGATCTGCGCCTGGATGGTGACGTCGAGCGCGGTCGTGGGCTCGTCGGCGATCAGCAGGTCGGGCTCGTTGGCGAGCGCCATGGCGATCATCACCCTCTGCCGCTGGCCGCCCGAGAGCTGGTGCGGATAGGCGTCGAGGCGCTTGGCGGCCTCGGGAATGCCGACCTGCTCGAGCAGTTCGAGCGTGCGCTTGCGCGCGGCTTCGCGCGACAGGCCCTTGTGCAGGATCAGCACCTCGTTCACCTGCCGCTCGATCGTGTGCAGCGGGTTCAGCGAGGTCATCGGCTCCTGGAAGATCATCGAGATCCGGTTGCCGCGCACCGACAGCAACTCGCGCGTCGAGGCGCCGACCAGTTCCTGACCCTGGAAACGGATGCTTCCCGTGGGATGGCTGGCCGATGGATAGGGCAGGAGCTGCAGTACCGACAAGGCCGTCACCGACTTGCCGGATCCGGATTCGCCAACCAGGGCGACGGTCTCGCCGCGCTTGATGTCGAAGCTGACGCCGCGCACCGCGCGCACCGCCTTGTCGCCGGTGCCGAAGCTGACGGAGAGGTCCTTGACCTCGAGCAGGAGGGAGTCGCTCACGCCAGCACCTTGCGCGGGTTGAAGGCGTCGCGGACCGCCTCGCCGATGAAGACCAGCAGCGACAGCATCAGCGCGATCACGAAGAAGCCGGTGAAGGCGAGCCACGGGGCGGTGAGGTTGTTCTTGCCCTGCAGCAGCAGCTCGCCCAGCGAGGGCGAGCCCACGGGCAGGCCGAAACCCAGGAAGTCGAGCGAGGTCAGCGTCGTGACCGAGCCCGCGAGGATGAAGGGCAGGAAGGTCAGGCTCGCCGTCATCGCATTGGGAAGGATGTGCCGGAACATGATGCGCGCATCCATCATACCCAGCGCGCGGGCCGCCCGGACATAGTCGAAGTTGCGGCCGCGCAGGAATTCGGCGCGCACCAGCCCGACCAGCGCCATCCAGCTGAACAGCAGCATGATGCCCAGCAGCACCCAGAAGCCCGGCTGGATGAAGCTTGCCAGGATGATCAGGAGATAAAGCGTCGGCATGCTCGACCAGATTTCGAGGAAGCGCTGCATCACGAGATCGACCACGCCGCCGAAATAGCCCTGCACCGCGCCGGCGGCGATGCCGATCACGGTGCTGGCCACGGTGAGCGCGAGCCCGAAAAGGACGGAGATGCGGAAGCCGTAGATCAGGCGGGCCAGCACGTCGCGGCCGCTGTCGTCGGTGCCCAGCCAGTGCTGGCGCGAGGGCGGCTGCAGGGTCGTCCGGCCCTCGCCCTTCAGCACGGTGTCGTAGCTGTAGGGGATCGGTGGCCAGAGGATCCAGCCCTTCTCCTCGATCAGCTTCTTCACTTCCGGGTCGGAGTAGACGGTGTTGGTCGGGAAATCGCCGCCGAAGGTGGTCTCGGGATAGTCCTTCAGCATTGGTGAATAGAAGCCGCCGTCGTATCGGATGAGGATCGGCTTGTTGTTGGCCAGCAGCTCGGCGAACAGCGAGAGGAAGAACAGGGTTCCGAAGACCGCGAGCGAGATCATGCCGCGTTTGCTGGAGCGGAAGGCCGCGAGCCGGCGCCGGTTCATCGGGTTCATCAGCCGCGCGCCTCGAAGTCGATCCGGGGATCGACCACCGTGTACATGAGGTCGCCCAGGATCCCCATGACGAGGCCGATCAGGCCGAAGAAGTAGAGCGTGCCGAACATGATCGGATAGTCGCGGTTCAGCGCCGCCTCGAAGCCCAGCAGGCCGATCCCGTCGAGCGAGAAGATCACCTCGATCAGCAGCGAGCCGGTGAACAGCACGCCGATGAAGGCGGCCGGAAAGCCCGCGATCACGATCAGCATGGCGTTGCGGAAGACGTGACCGTAGAGCACGCGCCGCTAGACCAGGCCCTTGGCGCGGGCGGTCAGCACATACTGCTTGTGGATTTCCTCGAGGAACGAGTTCTTGGTGAGGAAGGTGAGCGTCGCGAAGCCGCCGATCACCATGGCGCCGATCGGCAGCGCCATGTGCCAGAAATAGTCGAGCACCTTGTCGATCGTGCCGAGCGAGCTCCAGTCGTCCGAGACGAGGCCACGCAGCGGGAACCACTTGAAGTAGGAACCGCCCGCGAACAGCACGACCAGCAAGAGCGCGAACAGGAAGCCCGGGATCGCGTTCAGCACGATCAGGGTCGTCGAGGTCGTCACGTCGAAGCGCGAGCCATCGCGCACCGCCTTGGCGATGCCAAGCGGGATCGACACGAAGTAGATCAGCAGCGTGGTCCACAGGCCGAGCGAGATCGAGACCGGCATCTTCTCGATGATGAGGTCGACGACACGCTTGTTGCGGAAGAAGCTCTCGCCGAAATCGAAGACGAGGTAGTTCTTCATCATCAGCAGGAAGCGCTCGCCGATCGGCTTGTCGAAGCCGTACATCTTCTCGATGCGCTCGATCAGCTCGCGCGGCAGGCCGCGGGCGCCGCGATAGGTGCCGCCGCCCGAGGAATCCGTAGCCGATTTGCGCAGCGTCTCGCCGCCGCTGGAGCTGCCGGAAAAGCGCTCGGTGGCGTCGACCGACGTGCCCTGGATCTGGGCGAGCGTCTGTTCGACCGGGCCGCCGGGCGCGGCCTGAACGATGAAGAAGTTGATGACCATGATGCCGAACAGGGTCGGCACCACCAGCACGAGGCGTCGCAGGATGTAGGCGAGCATGGAACGGCCGGACGCCTACTTCCTCTCGCGCTGCAGGGCGCGGTCCTTGGCCTCGTCGATCCACCAGGTGTCGAAGGCGAAGGGCGCGTAGCGGGCGCTCTTCTCCGGTCGCGCGAAGCGGTTCCAGTAGGCCACGAAGACCTTGTTGTTGTGCCAGTTGGGCACCACGAAATTGCTCCACAGCAGCACGCGGTCCAGCGCCCGGGTGACGGCGATCAGGCTCTCGCGATCCGGTGCCGCGATCAGCGTGTCGACCAGCGAATCGATGGCGGCATCCTTGACGCCCAGCGAATTGCGGCTGCCCGGCGTGTCGGCGGCCTTCGAGCCCCAGAAGTCGCGCTGCTCGTTGCCCGGCGACAGCGACTGGCCGAAGCCCTCGACCATCATGTCGTAGTCGAACTCGTCCTCGCGGCGCTTGAACTGCGCGGTGTCGACCGTGCGCACCGTCATGTCGATGCCGATGCGTTCCAGGTTCTGCTTGTAGGGCAGCACAACCCTCTCGAAGCTGGCGTCGTTCAGGAGCATCTCGAAGGCGAGCTTCTTGCCCGTCTTGGTCTCCGTCATCTTGCCGTCCTTGACCTCCCAGCCGGCCTCCTTGAGGAGCGCGAGCGCCTTGCGCGCCAGCTCGCGGACGTTGCCGGTGCCGTCGGTCTCGGGAAGCGTGTATTCCTTGGTGAAGACCTCCTCAGGGATCTTGCCGCGCAGCGGTTCGAGGTACTTCAGCTCGGCCGCGGTCGGCAGGCCGGACGAAGCCAGCTCGGAGTTGCCGAAGAACGACACGTTGCGCTTGTACATCCCGTAGAACAGGTTCTTGTTCGCCCAGGCGAAGTCGAACATCGTGGCGATCGCCTCGCGCACGCGCTTGTCCTTGAAATATTCGCGGCGCGTGTTGAAGGCGAAGCACTGCATGCCGGTCGGCAATTCGTGCGGGATCTCGGCGCGCTGGATGCGACCGTCGCGCACCGCCGGAATGTCGTAGGCCGTCGCCCAGTTGCGCGCGATGTTTTCCTGCCGGACGTCGAGGTCGCCAGCCTTGAACGCCTCGAACTGCACGGTGACGTCGCGATAGTACTCGTAGCGGATCACGTCGAAGTTGCTGCGCCCGCGGTTCATCCAGAGGTCCTTCGCCCACCAGTCCGGGACGCGGCGGTAGGTGATGGACCGGCCGACGTCGAAGGTGTCGACCTTGTAGGGGCCACTGGCGAGCGCGGGCTCCAGCGAGACCTTCTCGAAGTCGCGGCTGGCCCACCACTTGGACGGCAGGATGGGGAGCTGCCCGATGATCAGCGGCAGTTCCTTGTTGGTGTTGTCGCGGAAGGTGAACTTGACCTTGCGATCGCCGACCTTCTCGGCCTTCAGCACGTCGGCGTAATAGAAGGCGTAGTTCGGCAGTCCCTTGGACTTCAGGATGTCGAGCGAGAAGATCACGTCCTCGACCGTGATCGGGCTGCCGTCGTGCCAGCGCGCCTGCGGCCGCAGGGTGAAGGCCACCCAGGAACGGTCCTCGGGCCATTCGATCGTCTCGGCGATCAGCCCGTATTCGGTCGAGGCCTCGTCGCGGGAATTCCAGCAGAGCGTGTCCCAGAGCTGGCTGATCCCGGCCGCCGGGACGCTCTTCACGATGTAGGGATGCAGCGAATAGAAGGTGCCGCGGGCGCCCAGCCGGACGCTGCCGCCCTTGGGGGCGTTGGGATTGAGGTAGTCGGGCGGACCGGCATCGGCCTTGTACTTGGGCTCGCCGTGCATGGCGAAGCCGTGGCTGACATGGATCGTGCCGGGGGCGGCCGGGGCCGCGGGAGCCGGGGTCTGGGCCCGCAGAATCGCCGGGGCGCCGACCCAAAGGGCCGCGCCGCCCGCCAATACGCTGCGCCGTCTGATCGCCATGCGATGCGCTCCCCAGCCTGTCCGGTCTCGTTTCATATATAGCGCGATGGAGTTGGGCCGCACTATGGCCGGGGGGTTACATCGGGGTCAGATTTCCCAGCTTCTGGAACGCCCGCCCGCCCCGGCCTTCGTGTCCGCCGAATGACATATCGTCATGCGAATACCGGCGCTTGCTCGTTTGACTTCGCACGTTCCTGCGCTCAGTTTTCGACCATGGTCGACACGATAGATTTCGCGCCGGAATACGACGCGCCGCTCGAGTACATGCGCCGCACCCGCGAGTATTACCTCGCGCTGGGCTACGACAATCCCTACCGCTGGGCGCACTACACCGACGCGCCCTTCCAGCCGCTGAAGAAGCCGCTGAAGGACAGCACACTGGCGTTGATCTCGACGGCCGCGCCCTACCAGCCCGACAAGGGCGACCAGGGACCCGGCGCGCTCTACAATGCCGGCGCCAAGTTCTACTCGGTCTATTCCGGCGACACCGACCAGGACCACGACACCCGCATCTCCCACATCGGCTACGACCGCAAGCACACGACGGCGAAGGACAGCAACACCTGGTTTCCGCTGCCGCTGATGCGCGAGTTCGCCCGCGAGGGCCGCTTCAAGCTGGCCCCGCGGTTCCACGGCGCGCCGACCAATCGCAGCCAGCGGGTGACGCTGGAAACGGATGCCCCGGAAATCCTCGCGCGCTGCCGCCAGGACCAGGTCGACGCGGCGCTGCTCGTCCCTACATGACCCGTCTGTCACCAGACCGTGAGTCTGGTTGCACGATATCTCGAACGGAACGGCATCCCCACCGTGGTGATGGGTGCGGCGAAGGACATCGTCGAATGGACGGGCGTGCCCCGGTTCCTGTTCAGCGATTTCCCGCTCGGCAATTCCTGCGGCAAGCCGCATGAGCCCGACACCCAGCGCTTCACGCTGGATCTCGCGTTGAAGGTTCTGGAAAGCGCCATCGGTCCTCGCACGACGGTCCAGTCGCCGCTGCGCTGGAACGACGACGGGGACTGGAAGAACGACTACAACAATCTCGAGCGCATGCCGCCCGAAGAGGTCGCCAAGCGGCGCGCCGAATTCGACAAGGTGAAGCAGGTCGCGCTCAGCCAGCGCAAGCAGGCGGGCGTGGCGTAGGAGTGACATGAGCAAGCCGTTTGCGGGCGTAAAGGTCGTCGATTTCACGCGCGTGCTGGCGGGGCCCTACAGCTCCTACCAGCTCGCTTTGCTCGGCGCGGATGTGGTGAAGATCGAGTCGCGCGAAGGCGACGACATGCGCTTCGGCACCCGGTCGAACGACTGGGAGAAGCGCGGCCTTGCGGCGCCGTGGGTCGCGGTGAACGGCAACAAGCGCTCGATCACGCTCGATCTCAAGCAGCCCAAGGCGATCGAGATCGTCAAGCGCCTCGTCGAGACGGCCGACGTCGTCGTCGAGAATTTCCGGCCGGGCGTCATGGACAAGCTCGGCATCGGCTACGAGACGCTGAGCAAGATCAATCCCAGGCTGATCTACTGCGCCGTGTCGGGCTTCGGCCAGGTCGGGCCTGAGTCCAAGACCGCGGCCTTCGACGGCATGATCCAGGCCATGTCGGGCCTGATGTCGATCACCGGCTTCGAAAACAACGGCCCGACGCGTGTCGGCTTCGCCGGCGCCGACGTGATGTCGGGCGCGACGGCGGCGCTGGGCATGGCCTCGGCGCTGTACCAGCGCACGCATACCGGCAAGGGCCAGCTCGTCGACGTCGCCATGATCGACTCGGTGATGGGCTATCTCGCCCAGCAGTTCACCGAGCACATGATGACCGGCCGGGTCCACGGCCAGGCTGCCAACCTGTCGGTGACGCGCAAGCCCACGGGCAATCTGTTCAAGACGAAGGATGGCTGGATCGTGCTGGCCGTCATGACCGATCCGCAGTTCAAGCGCCTGATGAAGGTGCTGGGCCGCGAGGAGGTGCTGGACGATCCGCGCTTCGTCGACTGGGCCACGCGCATCGCCAACAACACCGCCCTGCACGAGATCGTCGAAGGCGCGATGAAGACCGAGGGCTCCGCGACCTGGATCGAGCGCTTCGCCAAGGCCGACGTGCCGGCCGGCCGCGTTCACAGCATCCCGGAGACCGCTCAGCTCGATCTCTTCAAGCACCGCACGGTGTTGCAGACCGTCGAGACCGAGCATGGGCCGATCAAGGTCGTCGGTTCGGGCTTCCGTCTCGAACACGGCGGCGGCTCGATCGACCGCCCGCCGGCGACGCTCGGCCAGCACACCGACGAGGTCCTGAAGGAAGCCGGCTACTCGCCGGCAGAGATCGCCGAGATGCGCGCGGCAGAGGTCGTCTGAGGGCGCATCGCGACTGGATTGCAGTGCTTCAATCGTCGAAGCCGACGAAAACCGTGGCTTCGGCCACGGACTTTCGTTCCGACACGACCGCATTCGCCGGGAAGCTGTCATCCGGCCAGCCCAGGGCGATGCTTTTCATGATGACCTGATCGTCGGCAATCCCCGCGTGCTCGCGCACCACCGGCGACTGCATGATGCCCTGGCTGTTGATCACGGCGCCCAGCCCGCGCGACCAGGCCGCGTTCACCAGCGCCGTCGCCACGGCGCCGCAATCGAACGGCGTATCGTCGCTGCCGTCCAGCACGCGGTCGTAGGTCACGATCACGCAGACCGGGGCGTCGAACTGACGGAAACCGCGCAGCACCCAGTCCTGGCGCCCGTTCTTGTCGTCCCGCGCGATGCCCATGGCGGAGAACAGTTGCTTGGCGACGCCGACCTGTCGGTCGCGGTGCGCACCTTCAAAGCCCTTGCCGGTACGGAATTCGCGCGACTGAGGGATGCCGGCCACCATGCGCTCCGTGTTGCCTGCGCGGATCCGGTTCAGCGGCTCGCCGGTGACAATGTAGAAATTCCACGGCTGGGTGTTCATCGACGACGGCGCGCGCATCGCCAGGCCGATGATCTCCTCGATCAGCGCCTTGGGGACGGGATCGGGTTTGTAGCCGCGGATGCTGCGGCGGCCGCGGATGACGTCGTCGAACTGCATTTTTCTGGGATTCCCCGGATGTTTGGTAGCCGGCGGAGTTTTCGCGGTTCCCCGCCCGCGCGCAAGGCGGACGGCTTCGCCACCACGACGGCCTGCTCTCGGTCCGTCAGCGGCGGTTACCGCCGAACTTCACTTCGTAGTTCAGGATCAGCCGGTAGTCGTTGATCGTCGTCGTGACGCCGTCGAGGGTCTGGTCGACGAGGCCCATGCGGGCGCGCAGTTGCAGCGGCTGCAGCCAGTCGGGGGCCTCTTTGGATGCCACCCGGTACATCAGGTCGAAATCGTACTCGTTGTTGTTGGACAGCGGCGCACCCGTCGTGCTGTTGATCGCGCCGTTGCCGAACGTCGCCGAGAACAGGAAGCTGAGGCCGGGAAGGCCGATGCCCGCGAAGTCGTAGGTCAGGCCGACCTGCCACGCCCGCTCGTTGGCGCGGTCGAAGTCGAGCGTGATCTGCTTGGTGTAGCCGATCCATTGTCCGTAAGGCGTGCGATAGGCGGCGGCGCTGCCAACCTGGGTGTAGGCCCCCCAGAGGGTGAAGTCGTCGAGCAGGAGCGTCGCGCGCAGGCCCGCCGACCAGGTGCTGAAGGGCTGGCCGGTCAGCAGGTTCAGGCCGTTGCTGCCCTGGACCATCGCGTTGCTTTCGAGGCGCGCTTTCAAACGGGCGTTGATGCCGAACGTTTTGCCGACGTCGCCATAGCTCGACGTCAGAATGTCCGGCACATAATAGACAGAGCCGCGCAGGCGGAGATCGTCCAGAGAGCCGTACTTCAGGCTCACCAGGCCCATGCCGGCATCGTGGTTGGGCGCGCCGGCCCGCTCGCCCATGTTGATGAAGGTCCAATAGTCCTTCGGCTTGATCGCCGCGACATAGCCCGCGAAGTAGTCGATCGCCGCGATCCTGCCGCGCAGCGCATAGGCCTCGAAGGTAATCGGGACCATGCGATCGTCGTTGGGATTGACCTCCAACTCGTCGATGAGCTGGCGGAAGACGGTGAAGGTCTGGCCCTGCGCACGCACCGAGGCATAGGCCTGGCCGAGGACGAAGAAGCCATACTGCCCGGTCTTCAGTATCTGCGAGCCGCTGGTATCCGCTGGTGCCCAGAGGGGCTGTGTCGTGTAGCCGACCGCGCCGGCCTGCAGCGTGTCGTACAGCCAGCCCGATTCGTAGCCGACCCATCCGCCACCCGCCCACGCGACATTGTTGGGCCACTGCGGATTGGTCTTGTCGAAATAGAAGCTGCGGACATGAAGCGTGGCGACGGCGTCGTCATGAAGAAAGCCCTTGAGGGCTTCTGCCAGTCCCTGTGCCTTCACGGGCGATGAAGCCAAGCAGGCCAGCAAGGTCGCGAGAAACATCAGGCGGGCGCACATCGACTGAGCGTTACCAGTGCAACATGACCGATTTGCTGACCCGGTCGCGATCTTCACTTTCTCTTCACGATCGGCCGCCCTAAGCTCTAGGCGTCCAAGGGGGGTCCCGACAAGGGGCTGAGATACCGATGGTCGCCAGAAATGGCGTCGGCGCGGTGACCCTTTGAACCTGATCCGGGTCATGCCGGCGAAGGGAATGGATACATCCTTTGCACGACAAAACACCGGATCTCCGTCCGCCAACCAGCCACGGGAGATCCATCATGGACACCATCGTCACTACCACCGCTCCGACCGTCACGACGGGGCCTCTGCCTGCATCCCGCAAGGTCTATGCGACGCCTGAAGCCGCGCCCGACCTGCGCGTTCCCTTGCGCGAGATCGAACTCTCCTCGCCGCTGGAGCCCCCGGTGCGCGTCTACGACACGACCGGTCCCTACACCGACACCGACGTCGCGATCGACGTCCGCAAGGGTCTGGCCCAGACGCGCCGCGCCTGGGTGCTGGAACGCGGCGGCGTCGAGGAATATGCCGGCCGTGCCATCCAGCCGATCGACAACGGCAACGTGAAAGCCTCGGTGCTGCAGCCCTTTCCGCATGCGCGCAAGCCGTTGCGGGGCCTCGACGGCAAGCCGATCACCCAGTTCGAATGGGCGCGCGCCGGCGTGATCACCAAGGAGATGATCTACGTTGCCGCCCGCGAGAATCTCGGCCGCAAGAAGGTGCTCGACGAGGCCGAGGCGCGGCTGGCCGACGGCGAAAGCTTCGGTGCGGCATTGCCCGCGTTCATCACACCGGAGTTCGTGCGCCAGGAAATCGCCGCGGGCCGCGCCATCGTTCCCGCGAACATCAATCACACCGAACTGGAGCCGATGATCATCGGCCGGAACTTCCTGGTGAAGATCAACGCCAACATCGGCAACTCGGCCGTCTCTTCCTCGATGGAGGAAGAGGTCGAGAAGATGGTGTGGTCGATCCGCTGGGGCGCCGACACCGTCATGGACCTGTCGACCGGCCGCAACATCCACGACACGCGCGAATGGATCGTGCGCAACGCGCCGGTGCCGATCGGCACCGTGCCGATCTACCAGGCGCTGGAGAAGGTCGGGGGCGATCCGACGAAGCTCTCGTGGGAAGTGTTCCGCGACACGCTGATCGAGCAGGCCGAGCAGGGCGTCGACTACTTCACCATCCATGCCGGCGTGCGGCTCGCGCACGTGCCGCTGACCGCCAGCAGGGTCACCGGCATCGTGAGCCGCGGCGGCTCGATGATGGCGCAGTGGTGCCTCACCGAGCACCGCGAGAGCTTCCTCTACGAGCATTTCGGCGACATCTGCGACATCATGCGGAAGTACGACGTCTCCTTCTCGTTGGGCGACGGGCTGCGGCCGGGCTGCAACGCAGACGCCAATGACGCCGCGCAGTTCGCCGAACTGGAGACGCTGGGCGAACTCACCAAGGTCGCCTGGGACAAAGGCTGCCAGGTCATGATCGAGGGGCCGGGCCATGTGCCGATGCACAAGATCAAGGCCAACATGGACAAGCAGCTGCGCGAATGCGGCGAGGCGCCGTTCTACACGCTGGGGCCGCTCGTGACCGACATCGCGCCGGGCTACGACCACATCACCTCGGGCATCGGTGCCGCCATGATCGGCTGGTTCGGCACCGCGATGCTTTGTTACGTCACGCCCAAGGAACATCTCGGCCTGCCGGATCGGGACGATGTGAAGGTGGGCGTCATCACCTACAAGATCGCGGCCCATGCCGCCGATCTGGCCAAGGGCCATCCGGCCGCCCGCCTGCGCGACGACGCGCTGTCGCGGGCGCGCTTCGACTTCCGCTGGCGCGACCAGTTCAACCTGTCGCTCGACCCCGCCACGGCCGAGAAGTTCCATGACGAAACCATGCCCAAGGAGGCGCACAAGACCGCGCATTTCTGCTCGATGTGCGGTCCGAAGTTCTGCTCCATGCGTATCACGCAGGATATCAGGGACTACGCGAAGAAGGGCATGGACGAGATGAGCGTCCACTTCCGCGCCGGTGGCGGCAATCTCTACGTCGAGGACAAATCGGCAGATTGACGCGATTTCTCGGGCATCCGAGGGGTCTTTTGCGCCCCTCGGACGTTGAGACCCCGGTCCGGCGGGCGCCTGCCTTGCGCCCGCCATTTCGGTGGGGGAGACTCCGCCGGTTCAGCGCGTATGTGTTACGAGCTGTATTTCTAGGGTGAATCGAGAAAATGAAGCGGCTGCGAACCCTTCTTGGGATCGGTCTCGGCCTGGCGATCGTCGCTGGCGCGGGCTGGTACATCACGCAGTCGAGCACTGCGCCGCCGCCCCGGTCCCCGGGTCGCTTCGCGGCCGGCGCTGCCGTGCCGGTCGGGCTTGCCACGGCCGCGAAAGGGGACATTCCCATTGTGCTGCGCGCGCTGGGCACGGTCACACCGCTTCAGACCGTGAACGTGAAGACCCAGATCACCGGCCAGCTGGTCGACGTCTTTTTCAAGGAAGGCCAGATGGTGAAGCAGGGCGACCTGCTGGCACTGGTCGATTCCCGCCCCTACGACGTCGCCCTTCAGCAGGTCCTCGGCCAGCAGCAGCGCGACGAAGCCCTGCTCAAGAACGCCCAGGCCGACCTCGAGCGGTATCGCAAGCTGGTGCAACAGGATTCGATCGCCCGACAGCAGTACGACACGCAGATATCGCTGGTCCGCCAGTACGAGGCGGCGCTGGTGGTCGACCAGGCGCTGGTCGACGCGGCGAAGCTCAACGTCGCCTACACGCGCATCACGGCGCCGCTCACCGGCAAGATCGGCCTGCGCATGGTCGACAAAGGTAACTATGTCACTATGGGAGACTCCAGCAGCATCTGCGTGATCATCCAGGTGCAGCCGATCTCCGTCCTGTTCACGATCCCCGAGGATTCCCTGCCGCTGGTGCGCAAGCGCCTGAAAACCGGCGAGACCATGGACGTGCGCGCGCTCGACCGGTCGCAGAAGGTCGAACTGGGCGTCGGCCGGCTCGACACGACCGACAACATGATCGACCTCACGACCGGCACGGTGAAGCTGCGCGCCATCTTCGACAATGCCGACGAGGCGCTGTTTCCCAACCAGTTCGTGAACGTCCGCCTGCTGGCCGACACGGTTAAGGACGCGGTCGTCGTGCCGGTCGCCGCCATCCAGCGCGGCCAGCCCGGCACCTTCGTCTATCTCGCCCGGCCCGACGATTCGGTGGAGATCCGGGTCGTCCAGCTCGGCGAGACCGACGGCGAGAAGGTGGCGATCCTCAAGGGCCTGCAGGTCGGCGACCAGGTGGTGATCGACGGTGTCGACCGCCTCCGCGATGGTGCCAAGATCCGCCGCCCCACGGCCGCGCCGCGTGCGTCGGCGGGCCCGCCGGTCGCCAGCGCCCCGCCTCAGGGCGCGCCCGCCTAGGGGCAGCGTCGTCGGCAGCAGGCCAATGGCGCCAGCGGCGGCACGGGCGGGCCCAATCCCGGCCAGCCGGGGACCCAGACCAACCAGTAAC
>JAKFVZ010000539.1 GCA_021732965.1 Reyranella sp. | reverse complement strand
GGGCATCCGCCCGCCCGAGGGCGAACTGGTGCATGTCGACGGCGACACGGTCATGAGCGCGGGCAGCGCGAATGCGGCCCGTCACGCCGCCGGCGCCGTGATCGCCGCCGTGGACGGCGTCCTGAATGGCCGGGCCCGCACTGCCTTCGCCGCCGTGCGGCCGCCCGGGCATCACGCGACGCCCGACGTGCCGGGCGGCTTCTGCCTGTTCAACAACGTCGCGATCGGCGCGATGCACGCCCGCGCCGCCTTCGGCCTGCGACGCGTGGCGCTGATCGACTTCGACGTTCATCACGGCCAGGGCACGCAGGCCGTGGTCGAGCCCGATCCCGACCTTTTCTACGCCTCGACGCACCAGTACCCGCTCTATCCCGGCACCGGTTCGGCCCGCGAGCGCGGCGTCGCCGGCAACGTCGTCAACGTCCCCCTGCCGGCCGGTAGCGGCAGTGCTGCGTTCCGGGCGGCCTGGAGCGACCGGCTGCTTCCCGCGCTCGATGACTTCGCGCCCGAACTCGTCATCGTATCGGCGGGGTTCGATGCCCATCGCCGGGACCCGCTGGCGCAGCTCGACGTCGAAACCGAGGACTTCGTCTGGCTGACCGAGGAATTGCTGGCGATCGCCGGCCGGCATGCGGGCGGCCGCCTGGTTTCGGTGCTGGAAGGCGGCTACGACCTGGCCGCACTCGCCGAATCGGTCGCCGCGCACGTTCGCGCCCTGATGCGCGCGTGAAACGACTTGCGCTCAATACTCACGGGCGATTTTCTCACCGCGTGACAAGCAACAGCCGCCGCTTTCTCACCGCGCTTCTATTCTGGGTCGCCGCTGCCGGGTGGGCGAGCCCAACCCTGGCCGCCGGCGGGGCCCACATCGTCGATGATTCGGAGGTCGAGACGCCGGGCACCTGCCATCTCGAACTATGGATTTCACGCTTCGTGCCAGGCGACGGGTACGGGAATGTCGGACCGGCCTGTACGTCCCTGAAGATTCCCTGGCTGCAGTTCGGCGTGAACTACCAGCACTACTGGGACCAAGCCGGCGGCGCGCCGCTGATCGGCCCGGGGCTGAAGATCGGCTTCCAGCCGGCCTCGGAAGGCGTGGGTTTCGCGCTGGGGATGAACGCGGGCGTCAACGCGCAGACCGGCGAACTGGGCCTGGCCAGCCTGCTCGCCCTGGTGACCGTTCCGATCACCGACAAATTCCGGATCAACCTGAATGCCGGCTGGAGCTATCTGAATGCCGAAAACCCCAACGCCTTCTTCTGGGGCGGCCAGGTCGAGGTCAATGTCGGCTGGGACGTCACGCTGATGATGGAAGCCTTCGGGCGCCAACCCGGCGTGATCGGCAACCAGATGGGCCTGCGATACACGCCGGCCGCCCACCCGCACCTGGATTTCGATCTGCCCGTGGGCACGGTTTTCGATCAGGACAGCACCAAGTTCTTCACGCTGGGCGTGACCATGCGGTTCTGAACTGGCGGTCTGCCGCTATTTCCGGTCCATATGCCAGGTGCCGTCCCATGCAGCCGGCACACCGTCCCGCACGAACGTCTCGCAGCGTCCGATGAAGACGTGACAGGGAGCGTCCTCCTCGCGCATCGCCGAGGCCACCCGAAATCCTGCCAATGCGTCGTCGAAGCGACCCGCGACATAGACCGCGCGGGCCTTCTCCCAGGCGGCCAGGAACGCCGCATGCTCGCCACGGCTGGCGATCTCTCCCATCGGCTCGTAAACGTCGTGCGGTTCGGTCGTGCCCACCGCAACGACGCGATCGATATGGCGCCACACGAACAGTTCGGAGGTCGGCCGGGCGATCTCGCCGCTCGCGAGGATCTCCGTGCCATAGACCTTGTTCATGCCTTCGAGGCGCGACGCCTGGTTCGCGACCTGGCCGACCAGTGTGTAGTTGATGCGCTCGCGCGCGCCGACATTGCCCACGACCGCCGGCCCGGTGTGCAGGCCGAAGCGCGTGCGGAAGCCCGGCCGGCCGCGCTCGCGCCACTTCTCCGACAGCGCGCGTCCCGCGGCAGCGGCCTGCAGGGCGCCGCGGCAGGCATTGGCGATATGCTCGGGGTCGGTCGCGGGTGCGTTCCAGAAGGCCATGATGCTGTCGCCGATATACTTGTCGATCATGCCGCGATTGGCCGAGATCGCCGAACCCAGCGCCTCGAAGTATCGCGACAGCCGGCTGGTCAGCAGTTCGGGTTCCATCGTCTCACTGAGCAGCGAGAACCCCTCGATATCCGTGAACATCACCGTGATCTCGCGGCGCGTTCCGCCAACGCCGCTGCTCTCCGGCGATCGCATGATCTGCTGGACGAGATCCTTGGAGACGTAGCGCCCGAAGATCTCCAGCCCCTCGCGCATGTTCTCGACCGCATCGGAAAGCCGCACGATCTCCCGGATCCGGCTGCGGACCGGCTGCTGGTCGGAGAAATCGAGCTGGCGGATCTTCTCGGTCTTGAGCGCGATGCGGGCGATCGACCGCGAGACGATCAACGATGCCGCCAAGGCGCCCAGTACGGCGAGCATCACGGCGATGGCGGCGGCAATGGCAGCCCGCAGCAGCAACTCGCGCGACTGCGCCGTAAGTTCCCGCACCGGCACCGCCGCCGCGACGACGAAGCGCTGCCCCAGCAGGGGCGCCATGCGATGTACGATTACGCGATAGTCATGGCCCCCCGCCGCGACCTCGCGATCGATCTTGGTGTCGGTGGCAATCGCCTCGCGCACCGCCTCGTGCAGCAGCTTTCGCACCAGCTCGTCGCTTGGCAGGCAGCCGGGCAAGGTCGGCGCGCAAGGCTCGGACTCGATTTCGACGGCGCCGCCGGCATGTCCGACCACGATCACCGAGTTGGCTGTGATCTTGTAGGCCGTTAGCAGCTGGGACAGGGTGTGCAGAGTGAAGTCGAAGCCGATGACGCCGTTGCCACCACGCAGTGGGATGCCCGCCGAGATGCCGGCATCCGAAGTCTGCGCGAAGCGGTAGGGTTCGGTCAGAATGGCAGCCTTGGCGCTCATCGCCTCGAGGTACCAGGGACGCGTGCGCGGATCGTAGCTCGTCGCAATGCTTTGCGACGGGCCGTGCGTGCCGTCGGGCGCATAGAACCACCGGGTTTCCTTGCGCGGCGGCGTTCCCGCCTCGATCACGCGCACGATGGTCGCCTCCCCGTCCGGGGCGTCGAGTTCGAGGCGCATGGCCAGGCTCAACGTCTCCAGCTGGCCGGCATAGATGAAGCTGCCGTCGGCATAGCCGACAAAGGCCGCCTGCACCGCCGGATGGCGCCGCAGCATGGCGATGAGCTGATGCCGCCGCTCCTCGTCGATCAGGGGATCTTCGGTGACATTGAAGCTCGGACCGAAGGCGAGCGTCTGGCCGACCGCAATCACGACCCGCAGCCCGTCGGTGAGGAAATCCTCCACCGCGGCTTCCAGGTTCGCCACGCGCTGGTCGGCGCTACGCTGCTCGAGGACGGTGACGGAGCGCCACCCCAGCCACAACAATACAGAGGTGAGCGGTATGACGATCACGGCAATCAGCGTCAGCATCGTGATGCTGAACGGAATCGATCGCCGCGTCGGGTTCATCACGCCCTTCAAGTCGAAGCGGAAGCCGCGAAGGCTAGGCCTTCACCGCATTCCACTTGCAGCCGCCATCCTGCGACTGGGCAACCAGCGTCGGCGGCGTCGCCCCCAGATCGGCAGTGTAGATCACGTTCATCCGACCGAGATTGAAGGTGCCCTGGTAAACGTTGGCGCGGACCGGCTTCAGCTTGACGTCTATTCCGCCCGCCGACTTGAGCTCGGCCTGGCCATTCACGATCTTGAACGTGTGTTCGCGGGTGAAGGAGGAATCCAGCTGGACGCAGCCCGTGATGCTGTTGGGATTTTCCTTGAACCAGAACTTCACCTCGACGTTCTGCTGCGCGGCCGCCGCGAAGGGCATCAGTCCCACGAAGGCGAGCACGGCGAATGTTTTCATGAGCATGGCAGTTCTTCCTTCATTGCCCCGTAACGGCCGCCCACTCTACAGCGGGCGGACCGCTCCGTCAGTCTTTGCTGCGCAGCAACCCGTAGGCCCCGCCGGCGAGCGCTCCGCCCAGCAGGGGCGCGACCCAGAACAGCCAGAGCTGCGATAGGGCCGCACCGCCGACGAACAGGGCCGGCGCGGTGCTGCGGGCCGGGTTCACGGACGTATTGGTCACAGGAATGCTCACGAGATGGATGAGGGTCAGCGCCAGGCCGATCGCGAGACCGGCCATGCCCGGCGTGACGCGCTTGTCGGTGGCACCCAGGATGATGGTGACGAAGCCGAAGGTCAGGACGACTTCGATGACCAACGCGGCGACCATCCCGTACTTCCCGGGTGAATGGTCGCCATAGCCGTTGGTCGCGAAGCCGCCGATCTCGGCGCCGGCCTTGCCGGTGGCCACCACGTAGAGGATGGCCGCGCCCGCGATGCCGCCCAGTACCTGAGCGACGACGTAGTGGACGACCTCGCCCCAGGAAAAGCGGCCCGCGACGGCCAGACCGACCGTCACCGCGGGATTGAAGTGTCCGCCCGACACACCGCCCACGGCATAGACCATCGTGAGCACGGTGAGGCCGAAAGCCAGCGCCACGCCTGCGAAGCCGATGCCGAACTGCGGGAAACCCGCGGCCAGAACGGCGCTGCCGCACCCGCCCAGCACCAGCCAGGCGGTCCCCAGAAATTCTGCATAAAGGCGATTGCTGATCGGCATCGTTCTCTCCCCGAGTTGGCCGGGGCGGAGTCTACGCCTCCACGGACCGGGCCACCCGAACTTTCGCGTGCCGTGCTTCTTTGCCCAACAGTGGACGACCTACCGCAGTGCAGCAGGCGAAGCGTAACCGGATGGAGATCTGGCGGTCATGGAAGCGGACTAGCGTCATGCTGGCGCCGGCCGCCACCATCGTTCTCACGACGCTGTCGATCAACCTTCTGGGCGGCTGGTTGCGCGACCGGCTCGATCCGACATTGCGGTAGCGCACGACAGCTCAACGGAGCGTGCAACTCCAGTTGCGCCCTTGAGGTAGAGGTCCCTCGCTTACGCTCGGGATGACAACTGGCGCAGGTGCGTCGATGACAAAAACGATGTCATCCCGAGCGTAAGCGAGGGACCTTTCGCTACTTCTTCCCCTGCGGATAAATCGTCTCGCCGCGCTTCAGCATCTGGACGAAGGCTTCGATCTTCTTCTTCCGTCCCAGCTCGGTCCTCATGTTTTCGGTCCGGAAGACCAGCGCGAAGCGATTCTGGGCGGTGAGCCCTGCGAGCGTTGCCTTGGCCTTGGGTTCGGCATCGATGGCGGCCTGAAGGTCGTCGGGAATCTTTGCGTCCTTTGTCCGGTAGGCGCGATCCCAGCGGCCGTCTTCCTTGGCCGCCTCGACATGCCTCAGCCCGTGCGCCGTCATGCGCTTCGCCTCGACCAGACGTGTCACGTTGTCGACGTTGATCTGGCTCCAGACGCTCTTGCGGCCACGCGGCGTGTAGCGCTGCAGGAAGCTCTTGTCGTCGAAGCCCTTGCGGATGCCGTCGATCCAGCCCCAGCACAGGATGACGTCGATCGCCTCCTTCGGCGTGATCGACTTCAGGCCCGAGCCGACCTTGTGGACCTTGATCCAGACTTCGCTTTCAGTGTCGTGATGCTTGCCCAGCCACTTGTGAAAGCTGGCCTCCGTCGGGAACTCGTGGACCTTGTCGGGATCGACCTTGACCGGCGCCATCAGCAAACCCGGTAACGTTCGACGGCGTCCCAATCGAGCTCGATGCCGAGGCCCGGCCCCTCGGGCAGCAGGATGTGCCCGTCTTCGAGCCTGAGCGGCGTCTTGAGCAGCTTGGTGCGCAACTCGTTGTCGCTCATGTCGTATTCGAGCATCGAGGGATGCGGCGGATGCTCGGTGTGCGGTGTCGCCGGCAAGGCGGCGAGGAAATGGCAGGCGGTCGCGAGACCCACCGCGCCGCCCCAGACATGCGGCGCGACCCGCAGGTTCTGCGCATGCGCCAGCGCCACGATGCGCTTGGCCTCGGTGATGCCGCCGACGCCCGGGATCGACGGCTGCACGATGTCGATGCAGCGCCCGTCGATCAGCGCGCGGAAGTCGCGGACCGTGTGATGCGCATCGCCGGCCGCCAGCGCGATCGGCGAGCGCGTCCGCAGCTCGGCATAGCCGCGGAAGTCGCCCGGCGGCAGCGGCTCCTCGATCCAGTGGATGCCGAACGGCTCGATGGCGCGGGCACATTCCAGCGCGACGTCGGCGGTGTAGGCACCGTTGATGTCGACCAGCAGCAGCCTGTCGGGACCCAGCGCCTCGCGTGCAAGCTTCACGCGCTCGACGTCGCTCCTGATGCCGCGCCCGATCTTGATCTTGGCGCCGGCATAGGGATGGCTCGCGGCCTCAGCCATCATGTGTTCGAGCTGGCGATCGGGGTCCTCCGAGAAGAACCCCGTCGAGGCGTAGGCCGGAAAGCGCGTCGCGCCGCAGCCGCCGATCAGGTCGCAGACGCGGACACCGAACCCGCGCGCCATCGCATCCCACAGAGCCACGTTGATGCCGGCCAGGCACGAGGTGAGCTGATTGCCGACGCCCAGGTGATAGATCGCGTTGCGCACCCGTGCCTCGACATGATCGAAGTCGAAGAGGCTGCGGCCGACGAACATCGGCTCGAGCATGCGGAAATATTCCCGGGTGACCAGCGGATTGCCGAAGGCCTCGCCGATGCCAGTCACGCCCTGGTCGGTTTCGACCTCGACCAGACCGCCCTGGCGCCGGAAGCCGCCGCCGCGCGACATGCCATAGGCCTTTTCCGGCGCGAAGGCATATTCGAGTCCGATGAACGAAAGACGCCGGATCGTCGGCATGGCAGCTCCTGCAAATCCCGCGCTATGGTGGGGGCCAAAAGCAATCGGAGGCAACCGCTCATGACCATTCCCAAGACCCACCGTCGCGTCGTCCTCGTGCGCCGCCCGCCGGGCGAGCCGGCCGAATCCGATTTCCGCGTGGAAGAAGCGCCTGTCCCCGAACCCCGTCACGGCGAGGTGCTGGTCAAGGTCCACTATCTCTCGCTCGATCCCTACCAGCGTGGCCGCATGCGCGACGCCGCCTCCTACGCTGCCGCCGTCGGCCTCGGCGAGGTGATGACCGGCGGCACGGTCGGCGAGGTCGTGGCCTCGCAGCACGAGGGCTTCAAGGTCGGCGACATCGTCGAAGACCGGCTCGGCTGGCAGGAATATGCGATCGGCGGCGGCCCGGCGCTGCGCAAGGTCGATCCGTCGCTGGCGCCGATCTCGACCGCCAATGGCGTGCTGGGCATGCCGGGCATGACCGCCTATTTCGGTCTGCTGCATGTCGGCCAGCCCAAGCCCGGCGAGACGATCGTGGTGTCGGCCGCCTCCGGCGCGGTCGGCCAGGTGGTCGGCCAGATCGCGAAGATCATGGGCTGCCGCACGGTCGGCATCGCCGGCGGCACGAAGAAATGCGCCTTCGTGAAGGATGAACTCGGGTTCGATGCCTGTATCGACTACAAGGCCGAGAAGGACCTCGACGCCGCGCTGCGCGCCGCCTGCCCCAACGGACCCGACGTCTATTTCGACAATGTCGGCGGCGAGATCACCGATGCGGTGCTGCGCAACATCAACTTCTTTGGTCGCGTCGCCCTGTGCGGCTCGATCTCGCAATACAACGCAACCGACGCATCGATGGGCCCCCGCCTGCTCGGCACCTTCGTCGGCAAGCGCGTGACGGCGCGCGGCTTCATCGTCACCGACTTCGCGCAGCATTACGGTCCCGCCATGCGCCAGATGGGCGAATGGATCCGCGACGGCAGGCTCAAGTACCGCGAGGACATCGTCGAGGGTATCGACAAGGCGCCGCGCGCCTTCATCGGCCTGCTGCGCGGCGAGAACTTCGGCAAGATGCTGGTGAAGCTCGCATGAGCTACGACGCGCCTTTCGCCGGCCTCAAGGTCGTCGACCTGAGCCAGGGCATCGCCGGCCCCTATTGCGCCATGCTGCTGGCCCAGCACGGCGCCGAGGTGATCAAGGTCGAGGGGATCGGCGAAGGCGACTGGGCGCGCACGCTGGGCGTCCACTATGAGAGCCACAGCGCCTTCTCGATCATCGGCAACATGGGCAAACGCAGCCTGTCGGTCGACCTCAAGAGCGAGACCGGCAAGGAGGTCGTCTGGCGCCTTCTGAAGGATGCCGATGTCTTCCTCGAAGGCTTCCGTCCGGGCGCCATCAAGCGCCTGGGCTTCGACTATGCGTCGGTGTCGGCCCGCGTGCCGCGTATCCTCTACGTCTCGATCTCGGGCTTCGGCCAGACCGGGCCGCTGGCCGAGCGTCCCGCGATGGATCCGGTGCTGCAGGCCTATACCGGCATGATGGCGGAGAATCGCGGCGAGGACGGGATTCCCCATCGCGTGCCGGTGATCGTGGTCGACATGTCGACGGCGCTCTATGCCTTCCAGGCCGTCAGCGCCGCGCTCTACGCGCGCCGCGACGAGACGAAGGGGCGCTACATCGACGTGAGCCTGATGCAGTCGGCGACGGCATTGCAGTCGATCCGGCTGATGGCCTGCCATCTCGAGGGCGGCACGATGAAGCCCGGCGGCGTTCCCGGCGGCGTATTCAGGACGGCCGACGGCTGGATGTCGATCCTGGCCCTCAAGGATCGCGACTGGCAGAGCCTCTGCGCCCTGATGGAGGTGCCCGCGCTGGCACACGAGGAGCGCTTCGCCACGCCGGCGGCACGCCTCGCCAATGAGGCGGAGCTCTATGCGATCGTGCGACCGATGATCCAGGCGAAACCCTCCGAGCATTGGAGCCGGAAGCTCACCGAGGCGAAGCTGATGCACGAGCGGCTGAACAGCTACGCCGACTTCCTGGAGCAGCCGCACGTGAAGGAGACCGGGCTGATCCACTGGCTCGAGCAGGCCGGCGTGCCGCAGAAGGTCCCGGTGCCCGCCCTGCCCGGCATGCTGCCGCCGGCACCTGGAACGGCCCGCGCAGAAGCCCCCGTGACCGGCCAGCACAGCCGCGCGATCCTGGGCGAACACGGCTACTCGGAAAGCGAGATCGAGAAGATGATCGCCAACGGCACCATCGCGACGGTGAGGTAGGACATGCAGAAGAAAGCCGTCGTGGTCGGCGCGCTCGGCGTCATCGGCCGCTACATCGTCGAGCGGCTGGTGGCGGAGGGCGACTGGCAGGTAATCGGCCTGTCGCGCCGGCCGGAGAAGAACGGACCGCGCTATCGCCACATCTCCGTCGACTTGCTCGACCTCGACGACGTGGCCGCGAAGCTCGGTGAGCTGCGCGACGTCAGCCACGTCTTCTACGCCGCCTTCCAGGCCGGCACCGGCAACGCGGCGGGCTATGCCTCGGTGATCGCGCCCAATCGCGACATGCTGGTGAATTCGGTGACCGCCATCGCCGGGGCGTCCAAAAAACTGCAGCGCGTCGTGCTGGTCACCGGCACCAAGTATTACGGCACGCATCTCGGGCCTCTGAAGACGCCGATGCGCGAGACCGATCCGCGCCACATGCCGCCGGACTTCTACTTCGACCAGATCGACTGGCTGACGGCATTCCAGCGCGGCAAGGCGTGGAGCTGGACCGAGCTCAGGCCCCAGACCCTGTGCGGCTTCGCGCCCGGCACGGCGATGAGCATCATGCCGGCCATCGCCGTCTATGCCGCGATCTCGAAGGAATTCGGCCTGCCGCTGCGCTTCCCCGGCAAGCCGGGCGCCTACGGCACCGTCTACCAGGTGACGGAATCCTCGCACTTCGCGAGTGCCGCCTTGTGGGCCGCCACCGAGAAGCGCGCCGCCAACCAGGCCTACAACATCACCAACGGCGACTATTTCCGCTGGCGCAACGTCTGGCCCCGAATCGCACAGGTCTTCGACATGAAGGTCGGCGAGCTTCAGACCATCAGCCTGACCCAGCAGATGGCCGACAAGGCCGAGCTGTGGGCGGAGATGACGAAGAAATACAAGCTCAAGAGGTTCGACTTCGGCCAGCTCGTCGCATGGCCCTTCGCCGACTACGTGTTTGGCTCCGACTGGGACGTGATGTCCGACGTCACCAAGAGCCGCCAGCACGGCTTCCACGAGGTGATCGACAGCGAGGCCATGTTCGAACGCCTGCTGACCCGATTCCGCAAAGAGCGGATCGTACCCTAGCGGGCGGTCATCCCGCGCATTACAAGGTGACATGGCCCGGACATTGCTCGGGTCCTGACGGCTGCGGGGGCGCCGTCCCTGGGGGAGCATTTCGTACATATGAGTGAGTCGTCGCGTCTCCTGCCACCCGAACCGTGGCCTCAGCGTGTTTCCCGTATCCTGTCGTGGATCGGGGGGGCCATCATCCTGGTCGGCTGCAGCGGCCTGATCACCATCGACGTCATCACGCGCTTCCTCTTCAAACGGGGCATGGTCGAGAGCTTCGAGATGTCGGGCTATGCGCTGGCCGCCTGCATCGGGCTCGGCCTCGGCTTCGCCACCACCTCCAAGACCCATATCCGGGTCGATATCCTGCTCGATGCCTTTCCGCGGTCGGTCCGCGTCGCGTTCGACCTGATCGCCGCCCTTTCGCTGGCGGTGATCGCGGTCGCGCTCGCCTGGTTCTGCTGGGGCACGCTCGCCCAGTCGATGGCGATGAACGCGAAGTCGGTGTCCGCGCTCCAGACACCGATGGCACTGCCACAGTCGATATGGTGGATCGGCATCTTCTGGTTCGCCTGCGTCGCGGTCCTGCTGCCCGTCCAGGCCGTGCTGCGCCTGCTGGCCGGCGACGGCCCGGGCTTCGACGCCCTGATCGGCAGCCTGCGCGTCAACGAGGAAATCAGCCAGGCCGGCGTGGAGCAGGCGCCGTCGCCGAAGGGGACGCCGCGATGATCGGCACAGCCTTCACGCTGCTCGTCGTCCTCGTCGGCATCAGCCTGCCGGTCGCGGCCGCGCTGGGCCTGATGGCCTATGTTCTCTCGGAGCGCTTCGCCTTCTTCCCCATGACCGGGGCAATCGGCGAACTCGCCTGGAACTCGTCGAACGACTTCATCCTGATCGCAGCGCCCATGTTCATCATGATGGGCGAGCTGATGCACCGGTCGGGCATGAGCGAACGCCTGTTCTCGGCACTGACGCCATGGTTCGCGCGCATCCCCGGCAGGCTCATCCACACCAACATCGCCGCGAGTGCGATCTTCGCCGCCACCTCGGGCTCGTCGGTGGCGACAGCCGCCACCATCGGGACCGTAGCCATCCCCAACATGGACAAGGGCGGCTACAGCCGGCCGCTCTTCCTGGGCTCGATCGCCGCCGGTGGCACGCTGGGCATCCTGATCCCACCCTCGATCAACATGATCATCTACGCGGTGCTCACGGACACCTCGGTGGCCGATCTTTACGCGGCGGGCTTCATTCCCGGCTTCCTGCTGGCGGGATTGTTCTCGCTGATGGTGCTGGCGCTCTGCCTGTTCCGGCCGCAATGGGCCGGCCCCAAGGCTGAAACGGCCAACCTGTGGCAGGAACGGATTTCCGGACTCAAGAACCTGCTGCCGCCGCTCGGCCTCTTCCTCGTCGTCGTGGGATCGATCTATGCCGGTATCGCCACGCCGACCGAGGCCGCCGCGCTCGGCCTGATGGCGACGCTGGGCCTGGTCGCGGCCAACGGCCAACTCACCGTGCCGGTCCTGCTGCGCGCCTTCGAGGGCACGGTGCGGACGACCTGCATGGTCATGCTGATCGTGATCGCGGCCTTCTTCCTCAACTTCGTCATGGTGTCGATCGGCCTCGTCAAGGCGATCACCGACACGGTGCTGGCGCTCGGCCTGTCGCCGCTCGGCATGCTGATCGCCATCGTGGTGTTCTATCTGATCCTGGGCTGCTTCATGGAGACGCTGTCCATGATGATCGCCACGACTCCGGTCGTGGTGCCGGTCATCGTGGCCCTCGGCTACAGCCCTGTCTGGTGGGGCATCGTCTTCGTCATCCTGATGGAGGCCGCGCTCATCACCCCGCCGGTCGGCCTGAATCTCTATGTCGTGCAGGCGGTGCGGCGCGGCGGTGCCTTCGCCGACCTCTGCATCGGTGCGCTGCCGTTCGTGGCGATGATGCTCGCCATGATAGCTATCCTGATTGCGTTTCCCCAGCTGGCTTTGTGGCTGCCGGCTCTTCTCAAGGCCTGACTTTAACAAGGAGGATTTCATGTCCCTGAAGCATCTCATCGCGGCGGCGGCTCTTGCCGGGTCGTTCGCCGTCGGCAGCGCCACCGCGCAAACGCCGGCGCCCCTCCCCTCGACCTCGTTCAACGTCGTGGGCAGCATCGGCGGCCTGTCGATGTACACCAACCGCGAGCTGCCCTTCTGGACGGACACGGTGCCGAAGGCGTCGGGCGGCGCGATCAAGGTCCAGGTCAAGCCCTTCACCGAGCTGGGCTTCAAGGGCGCCGAGGTCTTCCGCCTCGTCTCCAGCGGCACGCTCCAGTTCGCGACCACCGTGCTCAACTACAATTCCGGCGAAGTGCCGATGAACGAAGCCGCCGACCTGGTGGGCCTCGTCGGTTCCGTCGAGGAACTCGAGAAGGTCATCGAGGCGATCCGCCCGGCCTACGCCAAATTCCTCGAGGAGAAGCACGGCATCAAGCTGCTGGGCTTCGGGACCTACCAGGCGCAGGTCCTCTACTGCCGCGACGCCTTCGTCACCATCGCCGACCTGAAGGGCCGCAAGATCCGCGCCTCGGGCGCATCGCAGCAGGCCTTCGTCACCCATATCGGCGCCTCGCCGCTCAACATTGCCTTCGCCGAGGTCCAGCCGGCGCTCGCCAGCGGCGTGGTCGATTGCGCCATCACCGGTGCGCTGTCGGGCTACAAGTCGAAGTGGCACGAGGCCGCGAAGTTCATTTCGCCCATGCCGGTCAATTTCGGCGTGGCCGCCCAGCTCGCGAACCTGAAGTGGTGGAATTCCCTCGATCCCAAGGTCCAGGCCTTCCTGCAGACCGAACTGAACAAGCTCGAGAAGTCGATCTTCGAGCAGGCCCGGACCGAGACGCAGACCGGCATCAACTGCAACACCGGCACCGGCCCGTGCAGCGAGGGCGCACCCGCCGCCATGAAGCTGGTGCCCGTGACGCCGGCCGACGAGGCCCTGCGCAAGGACGCCCTCACCAAGGCCATCCTGCCGTCCTTTGCCAAGCGCTGCGGTCCGGACTGCGTCAAGACCTGGAACGATACGGTCGGCAAGACGCTGAACGTCACGCTCGCGCCGTAACAGGCGCCCCGTGTTCACCCTGCTCGATCCCGGCAGCTATCTCCGCACGCCGTGGAAGAACGGCGGCGGCACGACCGTCGACATCGCCTTTGAGGGCGATGTCTGGCGGTTCGGCCGGACGCCCATCGTGAAGCCCGGACCCTTCTCCGACTATACGGGCTTCGACCGTGTACAGGTTCTCGTCGCCGGCAGCGGCCTGGTACTGGAGACGCCGACCGGGGAAATCGACGTGCGCCAGCCCTTCCGTCCGGTGCGCTTCACGGGCGAAACCCCGATCGTGAGCCGGCTGGAAGCCGGGCCGGTCGAGGTGGTCAACCTGATCGGCCTCCGCGCGCGGGTGAAGATCGACATCGTCGTCCTCGACGAAGAACGCACGATTCACGTCGAGCCGGGCACGCACTTCGTCTACACGCCGCACGGAGAGGCCACGGTCGCGGTGCAGGGCGACGAACGGAAGCTGGCGGCCGATCACGCGCTTCGGCTGGACGTCCCCGTGCCGACGCGGCTCACCGGCGTGAGATCCTCTACGCTGGTCGCCAGCGTTCTCGAGAGGCGGGAGTAAGTCGATGCGGATTGCGGTCGTCGGCGCCGGTGGCGTCGGAGGCGGATACGGTGCTGCGTTGGCCCATGCCGGCGCGGACGTCACCTTCATCGCTCGCGGTGCGCATCTGGCGGCGATGAAGAAGGCGGGGTTGCGCATCGACAGCGCGCGCGGCAACACCCACCTCGATCCGACCCAGGCGACCGACGATCCCGCCACGGTCGGTCCGGTCGACTATGTGCTGTTCTGCGTGAAGCTGTGGGACGTCGAAAGCGCTGGCGCGGCGATCAAGCCGATGGTCGGCCCCGACACCGCCGTCATCACGCTGCAGAACGGTGTCGATGCCCACGAGAGGCTGATCCCGATCCTCGGCGCCCGCGCCGTTATGCCGGGCGTCGCCAATATCAGCGCGACCATCGCCGAGCCCGGCCTGATCCGCCAGACCGGCACGGTCATGCGCATGGTGTTCGGCGAGCCCGACGGCGGCCGCAGCCCGCGCGCCGTGGCCTTCGCCGAGATGTGTAAAAAGGCCGGCATCGAAGGCGTGCTGAGCGAGGCCATCCTGACCGACCTCTGGATCAAGTTCGTGCTGCTCGCGTCCAATGCCGGCGTCATGGCGCTGACCCGCCTGCCGGTCGGCAAGCTGCGCGACGATGCCGACATCAACGCGATGTTCGGGGCTGCCTATGAGGAGGTGGCCGCGGTCGGCCGCGCCCTTGGTGTCACTCTGCCCGCCGACATCGTCGAGCGGACCTTCAACTTCAACCGCAACGCCCCGCCGCACCTGATGGCGTCCATGGCGGTCGACCTGCTGCGCGGCAATCGCATCGAGCTGCCGTGGCTGTCGGGCAAGGTCGTGGAACTGGGCCACCGGTACAATGTCCCGACACCGACGCATGCGCTGATGTATGCTGCGCTGAAGCCCTACGTCATGGGCACGCCAGCCTGAGGGAAACCATGCGCGTCCTGCTCGTCCTTCTCTTCGCCCTTGCCGCGGGGAGCGCCTCGGCTGCCGACCTCAAGCTGCTGAGCGCCGGCGCCTACAAGTCGGCCGCAACCGAGATCGTCGCCGACTTCGAAAAGAAGACCGGCCACAAGGTCACGATCGAGACCGGCACGGCCGGCGCGCTGCAGAAGCGCGTGGCCGACGGCGAGTATTTCGACGTGCTGGTGATCCCGCCGATTGCGATGGCGTCCCTGCTGCGCACCCGCGTCGCCGAGAGCAGCGCCAAGGAACTGGCGCGCGCCGGCGTCGGCATGGCGATCAAGCAGGGCGCGCCCGTCCCCGACATCTCCGAGGTCGACGGCTTCAAGAAGGCGTTGCTGGCCGCGCGCGCCATCGCCTACATCGACCCGGCGGCCGGCGGATCGAGCGGCATCTACCTCGCCCAGCTCTTCCAGCAGATGGGCATCGCCGACCAGCTCAAGCCCAAGAGCGTGCTGGTCCAGGGCGGCCTGGTCGCCGACCGCATCGTCGACGGCAAGGCCGACATCGCGCTGCAGCAGAGCAGCGAGCTGATGGGCGTCCCGGGCGTGCAGTTCGTCGGTCCGATCCCTCTGATGGTCCAGAACTACACGATCTATTCCGGTGGCGTGTCGCTGGCCTCGCGCAACCGCGCCGCCGCCGACGCCCTGCTGCTGGCGCTGGCCAATCCCGAGAACGGCAAGATCCTGAAGTCGAAGGGCCTCGATAGTCCCTGAGGCAAAGAGAAAGGTCCTTCGCTGCGCTCAGGATGACAATTTTACTAAGGCTGGCGCAGTGCGCAGCTTCAGAAAACGGTGTCATTCTGAGCGCAGCGAAGGACCTTTACCTCATATGACCGACACCGCCCGTCCCGCAGCCCCATCGCTCATCGTCGAGCGCTGGTTCAACACCGACCAGCCCCTCACGCTCGAGAGCCTGCGCGGCCGCATCGTCGTGCTGCATGCCTTCCAGATGCTGTGTCCTGGCTGCGTCTCGACGGCGATCCCTCAGGCACGCAAGCTGAACGAGATCGCGAAGTCGATCGACGGGCTCGTGGTCCTGGGCCTGCACACGGTCTTCGAGCATCATGCGGCGATGACGCCGGTGTCGCTCGAAGCCTTCCTGCACGAATACAAGATCACTTTCCCGGTCGCCGTCGATCGCGCCTCGCCCGACGGGCCGATCCCGCAGACCATGGCGGCCTACGGCTTCCGGGGCACGCCCTCGACGGTGATCGTCGATCGCGAGGGCCGGATCGCGCGCCACAGCTTCGGGGCCGAGGACGATCTCGCCCTCGGCCTGATCCTGGGCAACCTGCTCAGCGCGCCGACTTCAGCTCGCTGAGCGCCTCATCCCACGCGCCGATCGTGTGATCGATGTCGGCCTGGGTGTGCGCCACGCTGACGTAATACTTGCTGTCGCCCTTCATGATGCCGCGCGCGCGCAGGGCCTGGTTGAAACGCTTCAGGATCGCGGTGTCGGCCTTCAGCGTGTCGCGATAGTCCTTGATCGGCTGGTCGGTGAAGATGATGTCGAACAGCGGCGGCTCGCCGATCACCTGCGCCTTGATGCCGTGCTTCTTCAAAAGCTCCGAGAGCGCGTCCATCAGCCTGCGGCCGTTGGCGAAGACGCCTTCGTAGGTGCCGGGCCGCTTCAGCACGTCGAGCGTGGCGAGGCCCGCGACGGCCGCGACCGGATTGCCCGACAGCGTGCCCACCTGGAAGATGAAGTCGTCGTCGGTCATCGCCAGGCGGTCGAAGTGCTTCATGATGTCGGCGCGGCCGGCGATCGCCGCCAGCGCGAAGCCGCCGCCCACGATCTTGCCCAGCGTGCAGAGGTCGGGAACGACGCCGTAATATTCCTGGGCGCCGCCATAGGCGAAGCGGAAGCCGGTCACGACCTCGTCGAAGATCAGCGGGATGCCGTGCTCGGCCGTCACCTCGCGCAGCGCCTGCAGGAAGCCGGGCTTGGGCGGGATCAGGCGCTGGAACGGCTCGACGATGACGCCGGCAAGCTCGTCCTTCTGCTCCTCGATCAGGCTCTTGACCATGTCGATGTCGTTGAAGGCCGCGACCACCATCTCGTCGGCCACCGACTTCGGGATGCCGGCCGAATCGATCGAGCCGCGCGGGAAGTTGCCGGGAGCCTTGGGCGCCAGCGACACCAGCGCATAGTCGCTCATGCCGTGATAGCCGCCCTCGAACTTCAGGATCTTGTCGCGCTTGCGGAAGGCACGCGCGGCGCGCATCGCGTAGAGGTCGGCCTCGGTGCCGGAGCACACGAAGCGCACCTGCTCCGCGCACGGCACGGCGTCGACGATCGCCTCGGCGAGCGCGATGCCGTGGCGATTGTTGCCGAAGAAGGTCGTGCCGAGCGGCACCTGCGACTGCACCGCCGCCGTGACCTCGGGATGGGCGTGGCCGATGAACATCGGGCCGGAGCCCAGCAGGAAGTCGACATACTCCTTGCCGGCCTCGTCGAAGACGTGGCCGCCCCTGCCTTCCTTGAGAATGACCTCGGCCGGCATGTTGCCGAAGCTGCCGCCCGGCAGCACGCGCCGGGCCTGCTCGACGAGATCGTTGGTCGGATCGACAGGAGTCTGGATGTTCATGGGTGCCTCTCTACGCTTGAAACTCTTGCTGGGAGCGCGCCACTCCAGTGGCGCTCTTCTCTTGGTTCGAAATACATGAGCGCCACTGGAGTGGCGCGCTCCCAGCAATGATGCTTATTCGATGGGAACGAAGATGGAGTGACGAAGCTTGCCTTCGATCGCCTTGGAGCAGTGGCCCTTGCCGTGCGTGTCCTCGACCAGGATCACTTCGCCGGCGCCGATGATGCGGGTCTCGCCGTCGCTTGCCTGGATGGAGACGCCGGCATCGAGGTTGATGATGTACTGCCGGCGCGGCGCGGGATGCCATTCATAATCGTAGCTGCCGGGGGTCTCGCGAAAGATGATGCCGGTCGCCGGCAGGGTGGCCGACATCTTGCCGCCGCGGCCCTCGGTCTTCCACTCGACCTCGATGTCGCGGAAATGGGTCTCGCCGTCGGCATCGACATACAGATTATGGATACGCATGAATTTTTCTCTCCCTTGCCCTCTCGGCACGACAGCTTAGAACGAAAGCATGCTGAGGAAACCCGTTGAAGCCGTCCTTTTCGACATGGACGGTCTGCTGATCGACACGGAGGCCGTCTACATTGACGCCCTGCAGGATGCCGCCCGCGACCTCCAGATCGAGATGTCGCTCGACTTCTGCCATTCCATGATCGGCATCTCCGGTCGCGAATGCGACGTGATGATCCAGAATTTCTATGGTGCGGAGTTCCGGATCGACCGTTTCCGCGAACGCTTCTCGGGCCATGCCAAGCGCCGGCTGGACAGCCATCTGCCGATCAAGCCCGGCGTCGTCGAGATGCTCGAGTTCCTGGCGGGCCGCGGCCTGCGCCTCGCCGTCGCCACCGGCTCGGGCCGGGTGACGGCCGAACGTCACCTCGGCAAGGCCGGCCTGATCGAGCGCTTCGCTGCCGTCGCGACGCGCGACGACGTCGAGAACGCCAAGCCGGCGCCCGACGTTTACCTGGAGGCGGCCCGCCGCCTCGGCGTGGCGCCGGAACGCTGCATCGCCTTCGAGGATTCCAACGTCGGGCTCACGGCCGCCCATGCCGCCGGCACCATGGCCTTCATGGTCCCCGATATCCTGCCGCCCCTGCCCGAGGTCCGAGCCAAGTGCCTGCGCGTATTCGGCGACCTGCACGAAGCGCGGCAGCTCCTCGAAGAGTTCCTTTAGTTCAGCTCGACTGATCCGGTACTCCGCCGGGCGCGTAGATGTGCGTCAATAGCGGAGTTACCCGTGCTCTTTCGTCGTCTCCTGATTTCCTGCGTTGCCGTCTTCGCGCTGCATGCGGGAACGGCCTCCGCCCAGCCCACGAGCATCGGCAGCGAGCCCGCGGGTCCGCCCCCCAAGGACTGGACCTTCGACATCGGGCCGGGCGTCGTCATTGCCCCGTGGTTCGAGGGCAGCGCGAACTATCGCGTCCTGCCGGTTCCGAACCTCGATCTGCGCTACCAGCGCGACAAGGTGTTCATCTCCGCCCGCGACGGCGTCGGCGCCACCCTGTTCGACGAGTCCGGCTTCAAGGCCGGCCCGATTTTCCGCTACCGCTTCCCGCGCAACCAGGGCGACGGCGGCTATCTGTTCGGCACCGGCAACGTGCCGTTCACCATCGAGGGCGGCGCCTTCCTGCGCTACGACCAGCCCTTCTTCGCGGCCAAGATCGAACTGCGGCGCGGCATCGGCGGCAGCAACGGCCTGATCTTCGACGCGCTGGTCGACGGCAAGATGCGACTGACCGACAACCTGTTCCTGTCCGGCGGTCCGCGCCTCTCCGTGACCGACGGCACCTTCAATCAGGCGTATTTCGGCATCAACGCGCTCCAGTCGATCAACTCCGGCTACGCCCAGTATTATCCCGGCGCGGGACTTCGCAGCGTCGGCGTCGGCGCCAGCGCGCTGTGGCGCATCCATGACCGCCTGAGCTTCGTGGCCTTCGGCAGCTACAACTACCTGGCCGACACCGTGGCCTATTCGCCGATCGTGACGGGACCCGGCGGCTCGCGGAACCAGTTCGTGACGGGTGCCGCGCTGACCTGGCGCTTCTCCTGGTAGCGCGCCGGCCCGGCTAGAATTTCTCGACCCAGGGACGCACCTCGACTTCCCAGCTCCAGGCGCTGCGGTGCTGGTTCAGGACGTGCCAGTAGGTCTCGGCGATGGCGTCGGGATCGAGGAGGCTGTCCGGCTTGTCGGCCGGCACCGGGCGCACGGCGCTTCGGATGCCGCCGTCGATCACGAAATGGGCGACGTGGATACCCTTGGGCGACAGTTCCCGGGCCATCGACTGCGCCAGACCACGCAACGCGAACTTCCCCATGGCGAAGGTGGCGGAGAGGGCGAAGCCCTTCACGCCGGCGGTCGCGCCCGACAGCAGGACCGCGCCCTCGCCCTTGGGCAGCATGCGCTTCACGGCCTGCTGCGAGACCAGGAAGGCGCCGAACGCGCTGATCTCGATGGCCCGCTTCACCTCGTCCGGCGGCAAGTCGACCAGCGCGCCGCGCACCCGGTTGCTGGCGTTGTAGACCACGACGTCCGGCGTGCGGCCGGCGGCATCGAGCGCCTGGAACAGCGACGCGACGTCGTCCGGATCCGCTGCGTTGCAGGCATGGACCGACGCGCCGGTCTCCTTCGCAAGTGCGGCAAGCTTGCCTGTCTCGCGGGCGGCCAGCGCGACCGAAAGGCCGTTCCGGGCAAACAGGCGGGCCAGCGAGGCGCTGAGGCCGGGGCCGGTTCCGACGATCAGGGCGGAGCGATATTTCGGCATGGCTTGTCCTCTCGTTGCCCGGGATTCCGGGCAGGTATACGCTTTCCGTCAATAGGGAAGGAAACAAAGCCATGGACCAGGTTCAACCGACCGGCCGTATCGACGTCATCTCCGACGTGATCTGTCCCTGGTGCTACATCGGCAAGCGCCAGCTCGAACGCGCCCTCGATCTGCTCGCCACACAGCATTGCAAGGTCGCCGTCGCCTGGCATCCCTTCCAGCTCAATCCCGACCTGCCCGCCGAAGGCGCCGAGCGCACGAGCTATCGCATCGCCAAGTTCGGCAGCCTCGAACGCTCACGGCAGATGGATCAGCGCATCACCGAGACCGCCGCGACGGTCGGCCTGGAATTCCATCTCGACCGCATCAAGCGCACGCCCAACACCGTGAACGCCCATCGCCTGATCCGCTACGCCGGTCCGCGCGGGCTCCAGGATGCGGTCGTCGAGGAACTGTTCGAGAGCTATTTCTGCAAGGGTGCCGACATCGGCGACATCACCGTCCTCTCGGGCATCGCCGCCGAAGCAGGCCTCGACCCTGCCGAGGTGCTCGCGATGCTGTCGGGCGACGAGGGCCGCCGCGAGGTGCTGGCCGGCGACGAGATGGCGCGCAACGCCGGCATCCAGGGCGTGCCGAGCTTCGCGCTACAAGGCCACGTCCTCTTCTCCGGCGCGGTACCGGCCGAAGAGATGGCCCAGAACTTCCGCCATGCCTGGGAAATCCTGAAGAACCGGGCGGCGTAAAACCAAAAGCTACCTGCCGCGAATACTCATTGTCGGAGCAGCAAGCGGGCCGCTGACCGTCATCACATAGTCCGTCGCGCCGTTCGAGCCGGCGTCTAGCGCGATGGTCGTCTCCGTCGTCGCGGAAGTCAGGTTGGTGCGGCTGTCGATACGCGCCGTCGCATTCGGGCCCTTCACCGCGTGGTTCCGCAGCTGGATCTCGCCGTTCGAAAGCGTGATGTCGCCTTCGATCGAACTCTGCGCATTGATGAACCCCGAGAGGACCGCCGAGTTGAACCCCATCTCGGTGCTGAAGATGCTGCCGACGCCTGTTGCAAAAGACGCCAGACCCAGCGAGCCCTTGGCGACGGACGGGTAGACGACACCGGACAGGTGCCCCTGCCCGACCAGCGAATCGCGGATCTGCTCGGGCGAGTTGCCCTGACCCTGCAAGGCGATCTTCATGACGTTGATCTTGCCGTCGATCGCCACCATCAGATGCTCGTTGCCGAAAACGTTCTGACCCGCGGTGCCGCGCAGCATCTCGCCGACATAGATACCCTGCAAGGTACCGCCGACATCGACCGTCATCGTGTCCTTCGACGCATCGATCGTGCCGCCGAAGTCGACGGCGCCGCTGTAGAACTGACCGGTGAGCTTCGACACTTTCACGACGCCGTTCTTCAGGGTCGCGTCCATGTCGGCATAGGTCACCTTGAGGGACCCGAACTCGATCGCGCTGGTTTCGAGATTCAGGGTCGCATCGAAAGCGCGCAGGGCTGAGAGATCGATCTGCTTGCCGGTAGCCGCGCGGGGCGCGCGGGTCGGTAGCGGCACGGCAGCCGCATTGAGCCCGGCCGGTGCCGCCGGCAGCGCCGGCGTGGGCACGGCGGTCGCCGGCGCGTCGGTGACTCCCAACCAATCGTCGAGGTCCAGCGTTCCGGGGATGCGCAGGTTGGCGGTGAAGTTGGGGCGTTGCCCCAGCGTAGCGTCGATGCGGCCCGCCATCTGCGTGCCCAACGCCGTGAGTTTACCGTCGAAGGCGGCGCGCTGCTCGTTGCCCTTGAACGCGCCGTCCGCCGCCAGAGCGCCCAGCCCTTCCTGCGAGCGGCCGGTGGCGACCGAGACGAGCCTGCTCGCATCCTGGGTCTGCACGCTGAAATTCGAGAGGTCGAAGGCGAACTTGTCGCCCAGCACCAGCGAGCCCGTGGCACGCGCCGTCGCGCCCGCGGCCGTAACGGAGGCATTGCGCAGGTTCAACGCTTCCATCGTGCCGGCGACGTTGCCCCCTGCCGTCGAGGCGCCCAGCTTGCCGTTCAGGAACTTCGGCAGGCCGGCATAGACCAGCAGCTTGTCGGTGTCGGGCATGTTGGCGTTGAAGGTGACGTCGAAGCGCGGCACCGTGCCGAAATCCGCGACCTGGCCCTTCAAGTCGAACTTGGCGCCCAGGACATCGGCAGCCTTGAGGCCGTTCACCTTGAGCAGATTGCCCTGGATGGAAAGATCGGCGTCGATCCCACCCAGTGTCTCGCCCCGAAACCGCAGTTTCGCGACCTTCGCCTTCAGCCCAAGCACCGGCAGAGTCTTGTCGGGAGGCGCCGGCGCGGCGGGCGCTGTCAGCACCGGCGCGGTCGCCGTCGTCACCGCTGCCGGCAGCACCGAAGAGAGCGGTGCTGCTTCCTGCGGCTGCGGCAGATAGGCGTCGAGATCGAAGCGATCGAGTTGCACCGTGGTCGCCACGGTGAGAGGCACGCCGAACGCGATGCTGCCGCTGCCGGTGGCAGGCTGGCCGTCGAGATCCATGGCGAGATCGGAGATCTGCAGACTGTTCGCCGTCGAAGCGACCTTGCCCTTGATCGACAGCGACTGGAGCTTGCCCGCCGGAATGCCGGACGTGTCGATCTCCAGCCAGGCCAACGTCTCGCGCAGGCGCGAACCGGTGAGGCTGAATGCCCCGGCCGACTGGACCGGGTTGGCGACCGGCTTCGCGCCCGCATCGGCTGCCGCCGCCGGTGCGGCATTGGCCTCGAGCACCATCTCACCCGGCAGGATGGCGCTGAGGCGCGGCACGGCGATCACGCCCTTCCGGATCTCCACCGCGAGGGCCACGTCGCGCATCGTGCCCTTGCGATAGGTGACTTCCCTGGCGTCGATCGAGAAGACGACGGTGAAGGCCGGCGGGAACGGCGACAGCGAGCCCGGCGGTTTGGCCGCGGCCGGCGGTGCTGCAGGCGGCTTCGCGCCGGCAGCCGGCGGAGCGGCGGGAGCAGGAGCAGGAGCAGGAGCAGGAGCAGCAGCAGGCTTGGCGGGCACAACGGGGGTAGCCGCCTTCGGTTTGAAGGCATCGGGATTGGACAGCAGCGCAATCCACTTCCCGGCATCGAGCTTCGCCATCGACAGACGGCTTTCGAGCGACGGGTTCGCGCCGCCCGTCAGGACCAGATTGCCGGACACGGTCTCGTCGGCCATCGACATGCTGAAATTGTTCAGCGCGAGTTTCTCGGCCGACAGGTCGATGTCGCCATCGAACGAGAACTGGCCAATCACCGAAGCGTCGAAAGCCGGCGGTTCCTGGCCGCCCGCCCGCACCAGCGTGGCGACGAAATCGGTCAGGCCGCCGGTCGTGAGGGAAACTTTTCCCTTCACGTCGGCATCGACGGCGATGCGGCTGATATGGCCGTCGAAGTTCAGCGACCCGCTCTGCACCTTCAACTTGAAGGACATGTCGTTGCCCTTGTCCGTCGGCGTACCGACGGACGCCTTCAACGACAGCGGCACGCCGTTGACGGTCGCGGTGCCGTCGAAACTGAACGGCCCCTGGAAGGACCCTACC
Organism: Reyranella sp.; assembly: GCA_021732965.1. Taxonomy (GTDB): domain Bacteria; phylum Pseudomonadota; class Alphaproteobacteria; order Reyranellales; family Reyranellaceae; genus Reyranella. The sequence continues at coordinate 154 of JAKFVZ010000539.1, read as the reverse complement.
GAGGCCAGGAGATCGACATTCTCGGCCTTCAGCGTCTGGTTGGTCTTGGGATTGGTGTAGCTGAGCGTTCCTTCACGGATCCTGAGCGTGCCGATCGCGAGGTGAAGGCCGCTGCTCGGCGCGCCGGCAGGCTGGCTGGCGCGCCGAGCAGCGG